>NZ_JAGPXJ010000088.1:0-31727 GCF_018070605.1 Streptomyces sp. B15 | reverse complement strand
GACGGGGGCAGGCGTGCTGTTCATGTTCGGCAACTACGCGGGCGACGTCATGAACTTCGGTCAGGCCGCCCAGCGGCTGACCGACGAGGGCATACCGGCCCGCTGTTTCGCCGTCACCGACGACATCGCCAGCGCCCCCGCCGCCGAGGCGGACCGGCGCCGTGGCATAGCGGGGGGCTTCACCGTCTACAAGACGGCCTCCGCCGCGGCGGAAGAGGGCGCGAGCCTTCAGGAGGTGGTCCGGGTCGCGGAGCACACCAACGCCCGTACCCGCTCGCTGGGTGTCGCCTTCGCGGGCTGCACGCTCCCGGGCCAGCGGGAGCCGCTGTTCACCGTGCCCGAGGGCAAGCTGGGCCTCGGGCTGGGCATCCACGGGGAGCCCGGCGTGCGCGAGAGCGAGCTGACGTCAGCTCAGGAACTGGCCGGCACGCTGGTGGAGGGGCTGCTGGCCGAACGGCCCGACGACGCCGCCGACAGCCGCCGGGTGGCGGTCCTCCTCAACGGCCTGGGCGCCACCAAGTACGAGGAGCTGTACGTCCTGTGGGCGTCCGTCGAGCGGCTGCTCACCGAGGCGGGGCTGGAGCTGATCCGCCCGGAGGTCGGTGAGCTGGTCACCTCGCTGGACATGGCGGGCTGCTCGCTGACCGTCACCTGGCTGGACGACGAACTGGAGCGGCTCTGGCTCGCTCCCGCCGACACCCCCGCCTTCCGCCGCGGCGGGACCGCCCCCGAAGCGACCGTCACCGGCAGGGCGGCGAGCGCACCCCGCACGGCAACGGCCGGCCGTGCGGCAGCACAGCCCGCCATCGCGACCGGCGAGGCGATCACCGTCGGCAGCACCGTCGTACGGGCCCTCCGAGCGGCCCACACCCTGCTGCACGAGCAGGAGGAGACCCTCGGCCGGCTCGACGCCGTCGCCGGGGACGGGGACCACGGACGCGGCATGTGCAAGGGCGTGGACGCGGCACTCGCCGCCGCCGAGAAGGCGCAGGCCACCGAGGCCGCACCGGCCGCGCTGCTCGGTGCGGCCGGGGACGCGTGGGCGGCCGAGGCGGGCGGTACCTCGGGAGCGCTGTGGGGCGCCGGGTTGCGCGCTCTCGGCTCCGCGCTCCCCGCCGACCGCGCTCCCGCGCCGACGGAGCTGGCCGACGGCGCGCGGGCCGCGCTGGCGGCCGTCACCTCGCTCGGCAAGGCGGAGCCGGGCGACAAGACGCTGGTCGACGCGCTCGCCCCGTTCGTGACCGCCTTCCAGGAGCGGCTGGAGGCGGGCGGCCCGCCCGCCGAGGCCCTCGGCGCCGCCGCCGATGTGGCCCGTACCGCCGCCGAGGCCACCGCCGAGCTGCGCCCGAGGCTGGGCCGGGCCCGGCCGCTCGCCGAACGCAGCATCGGCACCCCGGACCCGGGCGCCACCTCGCTGGCGATGGTCCTGGGAGCCGTGGCCGACACCGTACGACCTGCCGTCTGACCCCGTCACCAGGAGGAACGCACCATGAGCAGCACCCCCGCAGCGCCCCGGCCGTTCCGTGTCGTCGTGGGCTGCGACGACGCGGGTCTCGACTACAAGGAAGCCCTCAAGAAGGACCTGCTGGGTGACGCCCGGGTGGACGAGGTCTTCGACGTCGGTGTCGGCGGCGACGGGGCCGGCAGTTCCGACCTCGGCAGGGCCTACCCCCATGTCGCCGTCGAGGCGGCCCGCCGGGTCGCCGACGGCGAGGCCGACCGGGCGCTGCTGATCTGCGGCACCGGGCTGGGCGTCGCGATCAGCGCCAACAAGGTCCCCGGCATCCGGGCCGTCACCGCGCACGACAGCTACTCCGTGCAGCGCTCCGTGCTCAGCAACAACGCCCAGGTCCTGTGCTTCGGCCAGCGCGTCATCGGCCTGGAACTGGCCCGTACGCTGCTGGACGAGTGGCTGGACCAGCACTTCGACGAGGGCTCGGCCTCGGCGGCGAAGGTTGCCGCGATAGCGGGCTACGAGCAGGGCTGCTGACCGCCCGCCGGACGGCGAGCGAGCCCCCGGACCGGGGCGCGGGCTCCGGACCGGGGCGCGGGCTCCGGACCGGGGCGCGGACAAAAGGCAGGAGCCCCCGCCGAGGCGGGGGCTCCTTGGATACTGCAGAGTCAGGGACTACTGCGCGGTGACATTCTCCGCCTGCGGGCCCTTCGGGCCCTGCGTGACATCGAACGACACCATCTGGTTCTCCTCAAGAGAGCGGAAACCGGATGCGTTGATCGCGGAGTAGTGGACGAAGACATCGGGACCGCCGCCGTCCTGGGCGATGAAACCGAAGCCCTTTTCGGCGTTGAACCACTTAACGGTTCCGGTAGCCATAAGCCCTCCTTGGGCCTATAAGGGTGTCCCTGCTCCCAGAACCCACAAAGAAGCCTGAAAACGACGAGAGCCCGCGGTCACATGCTCCGCAGGCTCTGTACTGCAAGGGAAACCAAACTGCAACTTGGCTCTGAGCCTAGCACGGTGGTGGCCGGCGCGGAAGAGTTGCGGATCATGTCCCACGACCCGGCCGAGGGACCCCGCGCAGCCGGATACGGACCGGGGCGTACTCTCCGGAGAGTGACTGCGAAACCGAGGCATGTGCGCACCCGCCCCCGCGTCGCGCACATCCAGTTCCTCAACTGTCTGCCGCTGTACTGGGGCCTGGTCCACACCCACACCCTGCTGGACCTCGACCTGACCCGGGACACCCCCGAGAAGCTCAGCGAGATGATCATCGACGGGCGGCTCGACATGGGGCCCGTCACCCTGGTGGAGTTCCTGCGCAACGCGAACGACCTTGTCGCCTTCCCGGACATCGCGGTGGGCTGCGACGGCGACGTCATGTCGTGCGAGATCGTCTCCCGCGTCCCGCTCGACCAGCTGGACGGCGCCCGGGTGGCCCTCGGCTCGACGTCGCGCACCTCCGTCCGCCTGGCCCAGCTGCTGCTCGCGGAGCGGTACGGCGTCCAGCCGGACTACTACAGCTGCCCGCCCGACCTGGAGCGGATGATGAAGGAGGCGGACGCCGCCGTCGTCATCGGCGACGTGGGGCTGCGTGCCTATCTGCGGCAGCTGCCCGAGGAGGATCTCCAGGTGCACGATCTGGGGCGGCTGTGGAAGGAGTGGACGGGGCTGCCGTTCGTCTTCGCCGTGTGGGCCGTACGCCGCGACTTCCTGGAGCGGGACCCGGAGACGGTGCACGAGACGCACCGGGCCTTCCTCGCCTCCCGCGATCTGGCGATGGAGCAGGTCGACCAGGTGGCCGAGCACGCCGCGCGCTACGAGATCTTCGAGCCGAAGGTCCTGGAGCGGTACTTCACCACGCTCGACTTCCGGTTCGGCCCGCGGCAGCTGGAGGGCGTCGCAGAGTTCGCCCGCCGTACCGGCGCCACGACCGGTTTCCCGCCCGACGTCCGGGTGGAGATGCTCCGACCCGAGTCCCGGGACTGAGCCGGATCGAGCCCCGCGGCCGGGCCCCGGGGCACTCGGAAGATCGGCCGGATGGCCCTGGCGTAGGCTGGTCCGGCGCCGCTGTGCTGTGGTAAGCGGCGAGATGTGTCGAATGTGCGACCTTTGGAGGGACGCCACGGTGACAGCGCACGTGTCGGAAGCCGACCTGCTCTCCGCCCTCGACCGCGCCGCCACCGGGGGGCGCGTCACTCCCGAAGAGGCGCTCGACCTCTATCGGTACGCGCCCCTGCACGCGCTGGGCGCCGCCGCCGACAAGGCGCGCCGCCGCCGGTACGCGGGGACCGAGCACATCGCGACGTACATCATCGAGCGCAACATCAACTACACCAACTCGTGCGTGACGGCGTGCAAGTTCTGCGCCTTCTACGCCTCGCCCAAGAGCGACCAGGTGTGGATCCGCGACCTGGACGACATCCTGCGCCGCTGCGCGGAGACGGTGGAGCTGGGCGGCACCCAGATCATGTTCCAGGGCGGCCACCACCCGGACTTCGGGGTGGAGTACTACGAGGAGCACTTCGCCGCGATCAAGAAGGCGTTCCCGCAGCTGGTCATCCACTCCCTCGGCGCCAGCGAGGTCGAGCACATGGCGCGGATCTCCGGGGTGTCGCCGAAGGAGGCGATCGAGCGCATCCACGCGGCCGGTCTCGACTCCTTCGCGGGCGCCGGCGCCGAACTGCTGCCCGCCCGGCCCCGTAAGGCCATCGCGCCGCTCAAGGAGTCCGGGGAGCGCTGGCTGGAGATCATGGAGATCGCCCACAACCTCGGTGTGGAGTCCACCTCCACCATGCTGATGGGCACGGGAGAGACCAACGCCGAGCGCATCGAACATCTGCGGATGATCCGCGACGTGCAGGACCGCACCGGCGGCTTCCGCGCCTTCATCCCGTACACGTACCAGCCGGAGAACAACCATCTGAAGGGGCAGACGCAGGCGACCGTCTTCGAGTACCTGCGGATGATCGCCATCGCGCGGATCTTCCTCGACAACGTCGCCCACATCCAGGGCTCCTGGCTGACCACCGGCAAGGACATCGGACAGCTCTCGCTGCACTACGGCGCCGACGACCTCGGTTCGGTGATGCTGGAGGAGAACGTCGTCTCCTCGGCGGGTGCCAAGCACCGCTCCAACCGCATGGAGCTGATCGACCTCATCCGCAAGGCGGGCCGTGTCCCGGCGCAGCGCGCCACGACGTACGAGCACCTGGTGGTGCACGACGACCCGGCGATGGACCCGGTGGACGACAGGGCCGTCTCGCATCTGTCCTCCACCGCCATCGACGGGGGTACGGCACACCCCGAACTGGCGCTCATCGATGTGAACTGACGACTCGACGTGAACTGACGACCGGACGGACGACACCAGACGTGACGCGGGCATCCCTGGACAAGAAGCCGCACGAGGTCGCGGCCATGTTCGACGACGTGGCGGCCAAGTACGACCTCACCAACGATGTGCTCTCGCTCGGCCAGGCCCGGCTGTGGCGGCGGGCGGTCGCCGCCGCCGTGGACGCGCGCCCCGGCGAACGGGTGCTCGACCTCGCGGCGGGCACCGGCACCTCGTCGCTGCCGTTCGTGGAGGCGGGGGCCTTCACGGTGCCGTGCGACTTCTCGCTCGGCATGCTGCGCGAGGGCAAGCAGCGCCACTCCTGGATGCCGTTCACCGCCGGGGACGCGACCCGGCTCCCCTTCGCGGACGCCGCGTTCGACGCGGTGACGATCTCCTTCGGGCTGCGCAACGTCAGCGACGTGGACGCGGCGCTCGCCGAGCTGCGGCGGGTCACCAAGCCCGGGGGGCGCGTGCTGATCTGCGAGTTCAGCCACCCGACCTGGGCGCCGCTGCGGACCGTCTACACCGAGTACCTGATGCGCGCGCTGCCGCCGATCGCCCGGGGGGTGAGCAGCAGCCCGGACGCCTATGTCTATCTCGCGGAGTCCATCCGCGAGTGGCCCGACCAGCCGGCGCTCGCGGGCCGGCTGCAGGAGGCGGGCTGGAGCCGGGTGGCGTGGCGCAATCTGACGGGTGGCATCGTCGCCCTGCACCGCGGCTTCCGCCCGAGGGGCTGACGCCGCACGGCATGTGATCCGGCTCACAAACTGTCACAGTGCTCGGTGACGCGGTGTCTTGGGGCCGAACCGTCACATCGTCGCGCCGCGCCATGCGGTTGGCGGCCATGACGCCGGCGTATCCGCCGCCGATCACGAGGACATCGGTGTTCTCGGCCATGGTGTCTCCTCCGTTTCCAGGCCAGGCGGTCTCCGCGAGCCGGACCCGGGCGGTGGTCGAGTCGTTCCGGCGAGCGCTCAACACCGGGGACCCGCAGCACCTCCTCGACGTACTCGCCCCGCAGGTCGTCCTGTTGAGCGATGGCGGCGGCGTCAAGCGGGCCGCGCTGCATCCAGTCGTCGGAGCGCGGAAGATCGTCCGTTTCTACTCCGGCGGCACCGCCAAGGTCGAGGGCAGGCTCACCAGCGACCCGACCGTGGTCAACGGCAACCCGGCGTTCTTCATGCGGCTGAACGGCGAAATCGAGGGCGCCATGGCCCTCCGCGTCGAGGACGCCCGTATCGCCGGCCTCTACTTCGTCCGCAGCCCCGAGAAGCTGACCCACCTCGGATCCGAGACCCCTCTCACCCTGCGGTGAACACCGGCGGCGGGGCCTCGGGAGGACCGACGTGCCTCCCGGAGGCCGCCACCGGGACCTCCCCGGGCCCGACGGCCCGATGTCGGTTGCGCTTGGATAAATCTCCTTCACACCAGGGGCGTTCGGCGGAACGATGTACCCCGTCCCTCGTACCGTACGCACACGCGTGGTGCCCCTGCGTGCCGCGCTGGTTCGTCTTCTCCCCGAACGCCGAACCCGAACGCCGAACGCCGAACCCGAACGCAACCGCATCGGAGCGCCATGTCGTCCCCGCCGCCGCCGTCACCGTCGCCCTGCCCGCAGTGCGGCGCCGATTCCCCCGCCGAGGCACGCTTCTGCATGTCGTGCGGCGCTCCCACGGCCCCCGCGGCAACCGAGGCCCCCGCGGCAACCGAGGCCCCGGCGGCACCGGCCGCGCCGCCCGCGCCCGAGGCCCCGCCCGCGCCTGCCGGTCCGCCGACGTATGTACCGACCCGGAGCGCGCAGCCGGCCCCGCCTGCCCAGCCCGCGCACGCGCCGCCCGCGCAGCCCGGTCATACGCCGCCTCCGCCGCCTCCGCCGCCGTCTGCAGGGCCCGCCCGGCCGACACCGTTCGGGATGTTCCTGACGCGGACCGTCAAGGGCGACTGGCTGGGGGCGCTGCGCGTCGCCGGCTGGCCACTGGCCCTGGTGTTCCTGGGAGCCTGCGCGCTCGGCATCTGGTCCAACGACGACCTCGACGACCTGGACATCGGCTGGGGCACCCGGATGCGGGTCGCACTGGCCGCCCTGCTCCAGGGCGTCGGCGGCGGGTTCGGCATCTCAGCCGACTCCACAACCTCCACCCAGGGCGAACGCATCGCGGGGGAGGCGGACATCTCCGGACTTCCGCTGCTGGTGACCGCCGTATGGATCGGCGCCCTCGTCGTCGCCTCCCGCGTCGAGCGGCGCCGGCTGGCGGCGGCACCGCCTTCGGCCGGGTTCGAGGCGGCGCTGCGGATCGGTGCGCTGTGCGGACTGGGCGGCCTCGCGCTGGGGCTGTACGCCTCTCCCTCGTACGAGGGGCTGGAGCTGGAGTCCTCGCCCGGACTCACCCTGCTGTGGACGTTCCTGCTCTCCACCTTCGTCGCGGCGCTGGTGCTGACGCGCGGTGGGGCCGACGCCCGGCCGGCCGCACGGCCCGGTCTGCGCGCGGTGGTGGGCGCGCTGCGGACGGCGGGGCTGGCATTGGTGTGCGTGCTCGCGCTGGCCTCCGTGGTGATGTTCGTGGTCCTGCTGGCCTCCGAGGACGACGTCGACGCCGGTGGCGTGTGGGCGCTGGTGGCGCTGCTGCCCAACGTCGGCGCCTTCGGCCTCGCGCTGGCCTGGGGGGCTCCCATCGATGTGAAGTGGGACATCAGCCAGTGGGACGCGGGGCGCGAGTCGTTCGGCTACGGCGAGTTGAGCGACCTGGCCCAGGGCTGGGCGGTGGTGGGCGCGCTGGCGGGCGGCCTGGCGTGCGCGCTGCTGCTGGGCACGCTGGTGGCCCGGCGCAGCGTCGACCGCCGCGAACAGCTGCTCGCCGCCGGGTTCTTCGTTCTGGGTCTGCTGCTGGTCGTCGCGGTGGCCGGGGTGGGCTTCGAGGCCCGCTTCCACGAGCCCTCCCCCGGCGTCGACGGCGGCGGCCTCGGGGACGACTACGGCAACGATTACGGCGGCGACTACGGAAGCGACTACGACGGCGACCACTCAGGCGGCTACGGCGGTGACTTCGGCGGCGGTGACAGCTTCTCCTCCCACGGGGAGATCGCGGCCGGTATCGCCGAGCTGCTGCTGTTCGCACTGCTGTGGTCCTACGGCGGCACGCTGCTGGTTCCGTTCCTGCGGGCCCAGTTCGGCAAGGGCGGTCCTGGTGGGACGGGTCCGGTCGGCACCGGTCTGGGAGCGGGTGCTCACGGCGCGGCGGCGTACGGCGGTCACGGGCCGGGCGGTTACGGAGCGAGTGGCTACGGGCCGGGCGGCTACGGGCCGGGCGGATACGCCCCGGGCGCCTCAGGCACACCCGCCGCCCCCGCAACCCCGCCCGCCCCGACGGCACCGCCCGGCTCCGCCGCCTCGCCGTTGCCGGCGCCGCCGTCCGAGCAGCCCGAGCAGCCCGACGAGCCCGGGGCCGCCCGTCCTGCCGCGGAGGCCCCGTCCGGCCCCGAGGTCCTGGGCCCGGGCGGCGGTGGCCCCGTACCGCCGCCCCAGCGCAGGCGCGGCCTGACCTGGGCGGGACTCATCCTGGCCGCCTTCCTGGTCGGCGGTGCCGCGGCCGGGGGCGCCTTCTATCTGGCGGGCGACGACGGCAAGGGGGACAGCAAGGCGGCGTCCAAGGAGTCCGCGGGGGGCTCCGGCAAGGAGTCCCCCGAGGACGAGCAGCCCACCGACGGGAGCGACGCCGGGCCGAAGCCCGCACCGTCCGACGGCTCCGAGCAGAGCGACGATCCGGCCCCGGACGACGACAGCGGCCCGGACATCGGGGCGGGCGGCTCGCCGCGCACCCCGCAGAGCACCGAGCTGCCCGACGGTTTCACGACGAGGGACGACCCCAAGGGCTTCTCCGTGGGCGTGATGGAGGGCTGGCAGCGCCGGGCGAAGGGCACCCAGGTCGACTACGAGGCACCCACCGGCGGCGACTATCTGCGGATCGGCGTCATCGAGAACGCGGGCCAGTCCTCGTACGACAACTTCCGCAACCTGGAGAAGGGCGCCCGCAAGCGGGACGGCTACCAGCGCCTCGAACTGACGAAGAACACCTTCCGGGGACGGCCGGGGGCGCGCTGGGAGTTCGTCTACACCTCGGACGACTCGGGCCGCACCATCCACGCCATCGACCAGGCGTATGTCAGCGAGGACGGCACCGAATACAGCATCTACGTCGAGAGCCGCCACGACGAGTGGGACGCGGACCGCGAGCAGGTCTTCAGCACCGCGCTGAGCAGCTGGGACGAGAACGGCACCTGACGGCGGACGGGAAGGCAGGAGGGGAGAGGGGCCGGAACGAGGCCGCGGTCCGACGCCCGCATAGACTGGCGCCGTCAGCCCAATCAGCCAGCATGCGGGAGTCCTCGTGGCCGACCCCCAACCGAAGGCGCACTCCGAGCCCCAGGCGCAGCACCAGCCGGAGGCGACCGCTTCCGAGCGGACCGCCGATGTGATCGTCGTCGGTGCCGGGCCGGCGGGCTCCACGACGGCGTACCACCTGGCCCGCAGCGGCCTGGATGTGCTGCTGCTGGAGAAGACGGCGTTCCCACGCGAGAAGGTGTGCGGCGACGGCCTCACCCCGCGCGCCACCAAGCAGCTGGTGGCGATGGGCATCGACATCTCCGAAGAGGCGGGCTGGCTGCGCAACAAGGGCCTGCGCATCATCGGCGGCGGCCACCGCCTCCAGCTGCCGTGGCCGGAGCTGGCCAGCTACCCGGACTACGGGCTCGTCCGCAAGCGCGACGACTTCGACGAGCAACTCGCCCGTCAGGCGCAGAAGGCGGGCGCCCGCCTGCACGAGCGCTGCAACGTCACGGAACCGATCGTGGACGAGCGGACGGGCCACCTCACCGGTGTGCACGCCAAGCTGGGTGAGGAGAAGACGCCCGTCACCTTCCACGCGCCGATCGTCGTCGCCGCGGACGGCAACTCGACCCGGCTGTCGTTGAAGATGGGCCTGCACCGCCGCGACGACCGGCCGATGGGGGTGGCCGTACGGACGTACTTCACCTCGCCCCGGCACGACGACGACTATCTGGAGTCCTGGCTGGAGCTGTGGGACCGACGCGGCGCCGAGGACCGGCTGCTGCCCGGCTACGGCTGGATCTTCGGCATGGGCGACGGCACCTCCAACGTCGGCCTCGGCGTCCTGAACACCTCTTCCTCCTTCAAGGAGCTCGACTGGCGCGAGGTCCTCAAGGCGTGGTGCGCCTCCATGCCCGAGGAATGGGGCTACACCCCGGACAACATGACGGGCCCCATCCGCGGCGCCGCGCTGCCCATGGCCTTCAACCGGCAGCCGCACTACACGCGCGGCCTGCTGCTGGTCGGTGACGCGGGCGGCCTGGTGAACCCGTTCAACGGGGAGGGCATCGCCTACGCCATGGAGTCCGGTGCCATCGCTGCCGAGACCATCGTCCAGGCGCACGCGCGTGCGACTCCGGCCCAGCGTGAACTGGCCCTGCGCCGCTACCCGAAGGTCCTCAAGGACACCTACGGCGGCTACTACACGATGGGCCGCGCCTTCGTGAAGCTCATCGGCAATCCGAAGGTCATGAAGCTCGCCACCGAACGCGGTCTCTCCCACCCCGTGCTGATGCGTTTCACCCTCAAGATGCTCGCCAACCTCACCGATCCCACCGGCGGCGACGCCATGGACCGCATCATCAACGGCCTGGCGAAGGTGACGCCCCGCGCCTGACGGCTCGCCGCCCTGTTCCCTTTCCGCCGCGACGGCGGGACGCTTCAGCCATCGGCCCGGCGCCTCCGGGCCGTTGGCCGGAGGCGCCCGGCGGGGCCGAGCGAGGGAGGGGCGATGGCAGACGACACGGGACGGGGCGGCAGACCAGGAGCGCGACGGGCGGTGCTGGCGGCCGTCTCGGCGGCACTCATGGCCACCGCGTCACCGGCGACGGCGACGGCAGCGGAATCCGTCCCGCGGTGGACGGCGCAGCGGATGACCGGCTCCGTCGGATCCATGCACGTCGTCACCGGGACCAACAACAGGGGGCAGGTCATCGGCTGGGGCGTCACTCCCGACGCGGAGTGGCGCTCCTTCCTGTGGGACGGTGAGCGGCTGACGGCCCCGCCGACGCTTCCGGACGGCAGCGAGCCGCAATTCCAGGCGATCAACGACCGGGGCCAGGTCGCCGGCTACGACAAGCTGGCGGACGGCAGCCGACGTGCCGTGCTCTGGAGTGCGGACGGCAGGCCGCGGGCGCTCGGGGCGACGGGGATCGTCGGCGTGCAGGACCTCAACGAGCGCGGCCAGGTCCTCATCGACCGGCGACCGCACCAGCGCGATCTGCTGTGGGACGGCGAGCGGCTGCGTACGCTCACTGCGCCCGGCCCTGACGAGGCCGCGGCGCCCACACAGGGATACCAGCTCAACGACCGCGGCCACGTCCTGGCGAACACCTACCCGCGGCTCACCCCGGCACCGCAGCCGCACCCCGAGCGGACCTTCGTCCGGCGGGACGGCGCGAGCAGCTGGGTACCCACCCCGCCCGGCACGGGGGAGGAGGCGGTGGTCCTGCCAGCCGGGTTCACCGAGCGGGGCCTGGTGGCGGCCGAGGTGAGCGACCCGTCCGACCCCTCGGGCCACCGCCCGTACCTGGCGTGGCGGGGGAAGGTCACCCCGCTCCCGCCGCTGCCCGGCACCGGGTACCCCGCGCTCTCCCGGCGGCAGGACGCCGTCAACGAGCGTGGCGACACCGTGGGGACGGTGTACGACCCGCAGGCCGACGAGTTGCGCGCGGTGCTGTGGTCCCACGGGCGCCCGCGGGAGCTGGACGGCGGATCGGGCGGCGACGACCGGGCGGTCGTCCTCAACGAGCGGGGGGACGTCGCCGGGTGGAGCGTGACGGCCCGCGGAGTCCCGCACGCCGTGCTGTGGCGCGATGGCCGGATGCATGTGCTCGGCACCCCGGAGGGCCATGTCTCCAGTCGCGCGGCCTTCGTGACCGACCGCGGGGAAGTCTCCGGCACCGCCACCAGCGAGCGGGGCGGCGTGCACGCCTTCCTGTGGCGCAGGCGCTGAAGCTCCCCGGCGTCGGGCAAAGGCCCGGCAGGCGCCCGGTCACAGGTGAGGGGCCCCGCCGCTGTGGCGGGGCCCCTCACACGTCAGGCTGCCGGCGCTGTCAGGGCCTGTCGGCGCTGTCGGCGCGGCGTGGCGCGGTGTCCGGTGCTCAGAGGACTCGTACCGCGCCGGTGGGCTGGTCGTAGCTCATCGGGCGCTCCACGACGCCGGTGGAGGAGTTCTGGGCGCCGATGAACTTGCCGCCGCCCACGTAGACGGCCACGTGGTAGGCGCTGCCCGCGCTGCCCCAGTAGAGGATGTCGCCCGGCTGGAGGTTGTCCAGGGAGACGGGGGTGCCGGTGGTGGACTGAGGCTGCGAGGTGCGCGGCAGGTTGACGCCGACCTGCTTGAAGGCGGCCTGCGTCAGGCCCGAGCAGTCGTACGCGGAGGGGCCGGTGGCGCCCATGACGTAGGACTTGCCGACCTGGGCCCGCAGGAAGTTGAGGAGGGTGGCGACGTTGCCGCCCTGCGGCGCGGAGGCCGTGCTGGGGAGGGAGGCGCGGTCGGCGGTGCGGGAGGCGCGCTCCTTGGTCTGCTGGGCGGCCTTGCGGGCCGCCTCCGCCTTGCGCTTGGCCTCGGCCTTGCGCTTCGCCTCGGCCTCGGCCTTCTCCTTGGCCTCCTTGGCCTCCTTCTTGGCCTCGGCGGCGGCGTCCTGCTGGGCCTGCTGGAGGCTGTACTGCTGAGCGGTGTGGTGCAGGGACTCGGCCGCGAGGGTGCTGGAGTCGGCCGTGGAGAGGGCCGGCAGCTCCACCGTCTCGGCCGGTGCGTTCTTGTCGGCCGCCTGGGCCGGTGCCGCCGCCGCGGTGAAGGCGATGGTGCCCATGACGCCGCCCGTCATACCCGCACGCAGCGCCGTATTCATCTTGCTGGAGCGGGGCTTTCGGTGGCTGGGTATCTGAGCTTTCGGGGACATGAGGGAATGCCTAGCAGGCCCCAATCGATTGACTCAACAATCGTGCGATGCGCCACAGTCGCCGCGTACACGGCCACTTGAGCCCTGCGTGCGCGCCTCACGGGTCCTTCCGCGACGTGATCATTGCCCAACTACGGGGCCGTGACCACGTAGTTGTCCGCATTGCCGGAATCCCTGCTGCGCATACCACGGGAAAGAGGCGAGCGCAAAGAAGGCAGTGGCTGCCGGGAATGCGGGTGGCGCAGCTCACACTTTGCCTCGGGTCGCGAACTCAACTCTTCGTGCAAAGCGGACGTTGACCCCCTATCGCCCATCCTGCTCGGTCACGGGTCGGACTCGGCGGGGTCGCGCGGGGGTCTCGGAGCTTGTGCCGGGCTTCACAAGTGCACGATCGCCAGTGGTTCGCGCATAGCAGGTGAAACCGTCCAGCGCGAATTTGCCTCTGCAGCCACGTGCTTGGTACAGCGACCCGCCTCCGACGGGTGTGAGCACGTCTGGATGTCACTTCTGGTGATCATCCCGGGGCTTTGCGTGTGAAGATTTCCGCTCATCGGATCGGATGATTGGCCGTCAGGTGGTGGAGATCACAAACCAGTTGGTGCCCCCCGTGTCGCAGATCACAGAGGGGCGGGCTTAAGATGCCTGCGAACAGGGCTTGTGAACTGCCTCACATAGGAGCGATCTTCGTGGGGGTGCACAGCGGCCCAGCGGTCTGCCGGCAGTCAGAGTCGACGCCTGGAAGGAGACGGGAGCGGTGAACGTCTACACACCAATCCTCGTACTGGGAGCGATCGCGGCCGCGTTCACGGTCTTCTCCGTGGTCGTGGCCTCGATCGTCGGCCCCAAGCGCTACAACCGGGCAAAGCTGGAGGCGTACGAGTGCGGCATCGAGCCCACGCCGCAGCCGGCGGGAGGCGGCCGCTTCCCGGTGAAGTACTACCTGACGGCGATGCTCTTCATCATCTTCGACATCGAAATCGTCTTCCTCTACCCGTGGGCCGTCCATTTCGACTCACTCGGGATGTTCGGGCTCGTCGAAATGCTGGTCTTCGTCGCCCTCATCGGTATCGCGTACGCCTATGACTGGCGGCGCGGCGGCCTGGAATGGGACTAGGGGCATAAGCAATGGGACTTGAAGAGAAACTGCCGAGCGGGTTTCTGCTCACCACGGTCGAAAAGATGGCCGGTGCGGCACGTAAATCATCCATGTTCCCGGCGACGTTCGGGCTCGCCTGCTGCGCCATCGAGATGATGACCACCGGCGCCGGCCGATACGACCTCGCGCGGTTCGGCATGGAGGTCTTCCGCGGCTCGCCGCGCCAGGCCGACCTGATGATCGTGGCGGGCCGGGTCAGCCAGAAGATGGCGCCGGTGCTGCGGCAGGTGTACGACCAGATGCCGAACCCCAAATGGGTCATCTCCATGGGCGTGTGCGCCTCGTCCGGCGGCATGTTCAACAACTACGCCATCGTGCAGGGCGTCGACCACATCGTTCCCGTCGACATCTATCTGCCCGGCTGCCCCCCGCGTCCTGAAATGTTGCTGGATTCCATTCTCAAGCTGCACGAGAAGATTCTGAATTCAAAGCTCGGCGTCAACCAGAAGGAAGCGGCCCGCGAGGCGGAGGAGGCGGCCCTGAAGGCCGTACCGACGATCGAGATGAAGGGGCTGCTGCGATGAATGCGACGAACGGGAACTCTCCCAAGGAGCCCGACCGCCCCAAGGGCCCCAACGAGAACGACCCCACCCAGCGGGGTGAGGAGTCCCTGCCCGTACCGCAGGGGGACCCGGGCGAGGTCATCGACGTCCGCCGCGGCATGTTCGGCGCCCGCAACGGCGGTGACACCTCCGGCTACGGCGGCCTGGTGCGCACCGTACGGCTGCCCGGCGCCACGCCCCGGCCGTACGGGGGATGGTTCGACGAGGTCGCCGACGAGCTGGAAGGCGCCCTGGAGGAGCAGGGGCTGGACCCCGAGCAGGTCATCGAGCGGACGGTGGTGGACCGCGGCGAGCTGACCTTCCACATCGCCCGCGAGCACCTGCCCCGCACCGCCCGCATCCTGCGCGACGACCCCGCGCTGCGCTTCGAGCTGTGCACCGGGGTCAGCGGTGTCCACTACCCGGGTGACCAGGGCCGCGAGCTGCACGCCGTCTACCACCTGCGCTCGATCACCCACAACCGGCTGATCCGCATGGAGGTCAGCGCGCCCGACGCGGACCCGCACGTGCCCTCGATCGTCGACATCTATCCGACGAACGACTGGCACGAGCGCGAGACGTACGACTTCTTCGGGCTGATCTTCGACGGCCACCCCGCATTGACGCGGATCATAATGCCGGACGACTGGCAGGGCTTTCCGCAGCGCAAGGACTATCCGCTCGGCGGTATTCCCGTCGAGTACAAGGGCGCCCAGATTCCCGCTCCTGACCAGCGGAGGTCGTACACCTGATGTCCACAACCCACGCACCCGCAGGCATTCGGGAGACCACCGAAGGCACCGTCTACGACGTCACCGGAGGGGACTGGGACGAGCTGGCCGCGCACGCCGCCAAGAGCGACGACGAGCGGATCATCGTCAACATGGGCCCCCAGCACCCCTCCACGCACGGGGTGCTCCGGCTGATCCTGGAGATCGACGGCGAGACGGTCACCGAGGCCCGCTGCGGCATCGGCTACCTGCACACCGGCATCGAGAAGAACCTCGAGTACCGGACCTGGACCCAGGGCACCACGTTCGTCACGCGCATGGACTATCTGACGCCGTTCTTCAACGAGACGGCGTACTGCCTGGGCGTGGAGCGGCTGCTGGGCATCGAGGACGAGGTGCCCGACCGCGCCAACGTCATCCGGGTCCTGCTGATGGAGCTCAACCGGCTCTCCTCGCACCTGGTGGCCATCGCCACCGGAGGTATGGAGCTCGGCGCCACCACGGTCATGATCTTCGGCTTCCGCGACCGCGAACTGGTCCTGGACCTGTTCGAGCTGATCACCGGGCTGCGGATGAACCACGCCTACATCCGCCCCGGCGGGCTCTCCCAGGACATTCCGCCCGGGACCGTGGACGCGCTGCGCGAGTTCATCAAGAAGATGCGCAAGAACCTGCCGGAGTACGACGCGCTCGCCACCGGCAACCCGGTCTTCAAGGCCCGGCTGCAGGACATCGGCTATCTCGACCTGGCCGGATGCATGGCGCTGGGCGCCACGGGTCCGATCCTGCGCTCGGCCGGACTGCCGCACGATCTGCGCAAGGCACAGCCCTACTGCGGCTACGACACCTACGACTTCGACGTCCCCACCGTCGACACCTGCGACTCCTACGGGCGCTTCCTGGTGCGGCTGGAGGAGATGCGCCAGTCGCTGCGGATCATCGAGCAGTGCGTGGACCGGCTGGAGCCGGGCCCGGTCATGGTCGAGGACAAGAAGATCGCCTGGCCCGCACAGCTCGCCCTCGGCCCCGACGGGCTCGGCAACTCCCTCGACCACATCAAGAACATCATGGGCACCTCCATGGAGGCGCTGATCCACCACTTCAAGCTGGTGACCGAGGGATTCCGGGTCCCACCGGGCGAGGCGTACGCGGCCGTCGAGTCGCCCAAGGGCGAACTGGGTGTGCACGTCGTCAGCGACGGCGGCACCCGCCCCTACCGGGTGCACTTCCGCGACCCCTCCTTCACCAATCTGCAATCCATGGCGGCGATGTGCGAGGGCGGCCAGGTCGCGGACGTCATCGTCGCCGTCGCGTCCATCGACCCCGTGATGGGAGGCGTCGACCGGTGACAAGCGTCGAGATGGGCATTCCCGAGATGCCCGCGCCCGACTACCCCGCCGAGGTACGGGAGCGGCTGGAGGCGGACGCCAAGGAGATCATCGCCCGCTATCCGGACAGCCGCTCGGCGCTGCTGCCGATGCTGCACCTGGTGCAGTCGGAGGAGGGGCACGTCACCCGCACGGGGCAACGATTCTGCGCCGAGCTGCTGGAGCTGACCACGGCCGAGGTCAACGCCGTCGCGACGTTCTACTCGATGTACCGCCGCAAGGCGTCCGGCGACTACCAGGTCGGGGTCTGCACCAACACCCTGTGCGCCGTCATGGGCGGTGACGCCATCTACGCGTCGCTGCGCGAACACCTGGGGGTGGGCGACGGGGAGACCACCGAGGACGGCAAGGTCACTCTCGAACACGTCGAGTGCAACGCGGCCTGCGACTTCGCGCCGGTCGTGATGGTCAACTGGGAGTTCTTCGACAACCAGACTCCCGACAGCGCCCGCGCCCTCGTCGACGACCTGCGCGCCGGCCGCGAGGTCGCCCCCACCCGCGGCGCCCCGCTGTGCACCTTCAAGGAGACCGCTCGGGTGCTCGCGGGCTTCCCCGACGAGCGGGCCGGTGCGGTGGAGGCGTCCGGCAGCGCCGGTCACGCCTCGCTCGCCGGACTGCGGATGGCCAAGGGAGAGAGCGCCCCAGGCATCGTCGCCCCGCGCGGAGCGGCAACCGACGAGGAGGGGAAGTGACGACGGTGACACACGACGGCGGGCAGGACGAGACCTCTGCGCACCCGGCCGGCGGCGAGGCGGACCCGCAGAAGCTGCTGACCCCCGTGCTGTCCGCGCACTGGGACGAGTCGGACTCCTACACCCTGGCCGGCTACCGGCGGCACGGCGGCTACCGGGCGCTGAGCAAGGCGCTGACCATGGACCCCGACGACCTGATCGCCTACGTCAAGGAAGCGGGTCTGCGCGGTCGCGGCGGCGCCGGCTTCCCCACCGGGATGAAGTGGCAGTTCATTCCGCAGGGGGACGGCAAGCCGCACTATCTCGTCGTCAACGCCGACGAGTCGGAACCCGGCACCTGCAAGGACATCCCGCTCCTGTTCGCCAACCCGCACTCCCTGATCGAGGGCATCGTGATCGCCTGCCATGCGATCCGCTCCCACCACGCCTTCATCTATCTGCGCGGCGAGGTCGTGCCCGTGCTGCGCCGCCTCCACCTGGCCGTGCGCGAGGCGTACGAGGCCGGCTACCTCGGCCCGGACGCGCTCGGCCCCGGCAAGGGCCTGGAACTCACCGTGCACGCGGGCGCCGGCGCCTACATCTGCGGTGAGGAGACCGCGCTCCTCGACTCGCTCGAAGGCCGCCGCGGACAGCCGCGGCTGCGCCCACCCTTTCCGGCCGTCGCCGGTCTGTACGCGTGCCCCACAGTCGTCAACAACGTCGAATCCATCGCCTCGGTTCCCGCCCTCGTCGACAAGGGCAAGGACTGGTTCCGCTCCATGGGCAGCGAGAAGTCCCCCGGCTTCACGCTCTACTCCCTCAGCGGCCATGTGGCGCGCCCCGGCCAGTACGAGGCGCCGCTGGGCATCACCCTGCGCCAGCTGCTGGACATGAGCGGCGGCATGCGACCAGGCCACCGGCTGAAGTTCTGGACACCCGGCGGCTCCTCCACGCCGCTGCTCACCGACGAGCATCTGGACGTGCCCCTCGACTACGAGGGCGTCGGCAACGCCGGCTCCATGCTCGGCACCAAGGCGCTCCAGTGCTTCGACGAGACCACCTGCGTGGTGCGGGCCGTCACCCGCTGGACCGAGTTCTACGCACACGAGTCCTGCGGCAAGTGCACCCCCTGCCGGGAGGGCACCTACTGGCTCGTCCAGCTGCTCCGCGACATCGAGGCGGGCAAGGCGGGACACGCCGATCTGGACAAGATCGCCGACATCGCCGACAACATCAATGGCAAGTCCTTCTGCGCCCTCGGTGACGGCGCCGCCTCCCCGATCTTCTCCTCGCTGCAGTACTTCCGCGACGAGTACGAAGCCCACCTCGCGGGCCGCGGCTGCCCCTTCGACCCCGAGAAGTCCACCGCGTGGGCCGATGGCCCCAGCTCCGCTCACCTGGAGGTGAACGCGTGACCGTCACCACTGCTGGCACCTCCCAAGGGGGAGGGGAGGTCGCCCCGCCCCCCGAGGACCTCGTGTCGCTGACCATCGACGGCGCCCAGATCTCCGTCCCCAAGGGCACGCTGGTCATCCGCGCCGCCGAACAGCTCGGCATCGAGATCCCCCGCTTCTGCGACCACCCCCTGCTCGATCCGGCGGGTGCCTGCCGGCAGTGCATCGTCGAGGTGGAGGGCCAGCGCAAGCCGATGGCGTCCTGCACCATCCAGTGCACCGACGGCATGGTCGTCAAGACGCATCTGACCTCCCCGGTCGCGAGCAAGGCACAACGCGGTGTGATGGAGCTGCTGCTCATCAACCACCCGCTGGACTGCCCCGTCTGCGACAAGGGCGGCGAGTGCCCGCTGCAGAACCAGGCGATGTCCCACGGCAACGCCGACTCCCGGTTCGAGGGCAAGAAGCGCACCTTCGAAAAGCCCGTCGCCGTCTCCACCCAGGTGCTGCTGGACCGCGAACGCTGCGTGCTGTGCGCACGCTGCACCCGCTTCTCCAACCAGATCGCGGGCGACCCGATGATCGAGCTGCTGGAGCGGGGCGCGCTCCAGCAGGTCGGCACCGGCGAGGACCAGCCCTTCCAGTCGTACTTCTCCGGGAACACCATCCAGATCTGCCCGGTCGGTGCGCTCACCTCGGCCGCCTACCGGTTCCGCTCCCGCCCCTTCGACCTGGTCTCCTCGCCCGGCGTGTGCGAACACTGCGCGGGCGGCTGCGCGGTGCGCCACGACCACCGGCGCGGCAAGGTCATGCGGCGGCTGGCCGAGAACGACCCCGAGGTCAACGAGGAGTGGCTGTGCGACAAGGGCCGCTTCGCGTTCCGCTACGCGCAGCGCCCCGACCGGCTGCACACCCCGCTGGTCCGCGGCGCGGACGGCCGGCTGGCGCCCGCCAGCTGGCCCGAGGCGCTGGAGGCCGCCGCACGCGGACTCGCCCCGGCGCGCGGCCGGGCCGGAGTGCTGACCGGCGGCCGGGTCACCGTCGAGGACGCCTACGCGTACGCCAAGTTCGCCCGCGTGGCGCTGCGCACCAACGACATCGACTTCCGCGCCCGGCCGCACTCGGCCGAGGAGGCCGACTTCCTCACCTCCCAGGTCGCGGGCCACGGCCGCGACCTGGACGCCTCCGGGGTCACCTACACGGCACTGGAGGCCGCGCCCGCCGTACTGCTGGCCGGGCTGGAGGCCGAGGAGGAGGCGCCCGGCGTCTTCCTGCGGCTGCGCAAGGCCTGGCGCAAGCACCAGCAGCGCACCTTCGCGCTGGCGAGCCACGCCACCCGCGGCCTGGAGAAGGCGGGCGGCACCCTGCTGCCGACCGTGCCCGGCACCGAGACCGAGTGGCTGGACGCGCTCGCGGGCGGTGTGGGGCTGGACGAGTTGGGCGCCACGGCAGCCGAGGCGCTGCGCGGCGAGGGCTCGCTGATCCTGGTCGGTGAGCGGCTGGCCACCGTGCCGGGCGCGCTGACCGCGGCCGTGAGGACCGCTGCCGCCACCGGCGCCACGCTGGTGTGGGTGCCGCGCCGCGCGGGTGAGCGCGGCGCCCTGGAGGCCGGCTGCCTGCCGGGGCTGCTGCCCGGGGCCCGGTCGGTCGACAACGCCGAGGCGCGTGCGGAGGTCGCCCGCGCCTGGGGGGTCGCCGAACTCCCCACGCAGCCGGGGCGCGACACCTCGCAGATCATCGAGGCCGCCGCCGAAGGAGAGCTGTCCGCGCTGCTCGTCGGCGGGGTCGGCGTCGAGGACCTGCCGGATCCGGCTCGCGCCCGGCAGGCGCTGGAGGCCGTCGACTTCCTGGTCAGCCTGGAGCTGCGGCCCGGTGCGGTGACCGAGCTGGCCGACGTGGTCCTTCCCGTCTCCGCCGCTGTGGAGAAGTCCGGCACCTTTCTCAACTGGGAGGGCAGGGTGCGGCAGTTCGAGGCCGCGCTCAAGCCCGACCAGATGACACGCCGCCACACCCAACCCGACACCCGGGTCCTGCACATGCTCGCGGACGCGCTCGATGTCCACCTCGGGCTGCCGGACGTACGCACGGTGCGCGGCGAGATCGACCGGCTCGGCCCCGGCCGGGACGGCACCCTCACGAGTGCGGCCGTCCCCGCGGCACGCACCGCGCCGCAGCCGAAGGCGGGCGAGGCCGTGCTCTCCGGACACCGGCTGCTGCTCGACCAGGGCCGGCTCCAGGAGGGCGACGAGGCGCTGGCCGGCACCCGGCACGCCGCCCTCGCTCGGATGTCGGCCGCGACCGCCGACGAGGTCGGCGTCAAGGACGGCGATGTGCTGGCCGTCCAGGGGCCGCGCGGCCAGGTGCGGCTGCCGCTGCAGGTGACAGCGATGCCCGACCGCGTCGTATGGCTGCCGCTCAACTCGGTCGGCTCCGGCGTACCGGCCGATCTGGGCGCGCTGCCCGGCGACGTGGTGCGCGTCGCACCGGCCGCCGCCGCGCCCGAAACCACGCAGGAGGTGGGTGCATGAGCGCCACGACGCTGAGCGCGCGGACGCTGGGCTCCGGAACGCGGAGCCTGGCGGCCGAGGACCTGTCGATGTTCGGCACGGACCCCTTCTGGCTGGTCGCGTTGAAGGCGGTCTTCTGCTTCGCGTTCCTGATGGTGACGGTGCTGCTCTCGATCGTCTTCGAGCGGAAGATCGTCGGCTGGATGCAGCTGCGCGTCGGGCCCAACCGGCACGGCCCCTGGGGCATGCTCCAGTCGCTCGCCGACGGTGTGAAGCTGATGCTCAAGGAGGACATCACCGTCAAGGGCAGCGACAGACTGGTCTATCTGCTCGCCCCGATCGTCGGTGCCGTGCCCGCCTTCATGGCCATCGCGGTCATCCCGTTCGGACCCGCGGGCAACGAGGTCTCGATCTTCGGGCACCGTACGGCGATGCAGCTGACGGACATGCCCGTCGCCGTCCTCTACATCCTGGCCACCTCCTCCATCGCCGCCTACGGCGTGGTGCTGGCCGGCTGGTCGTCCGGCTCCACCTATCCGCTGCTGGGCGGGGTGCGGGCCACCGCGCAGATCGTCAGCTACGAGATCGCGATGGGGCTCAGCTTCGCCGCGGTCTTCCTCTACTCCGGCTCCATGTCCACCTCGACCATCGTCGGGGAGCAGGCGGACGGCTGGTTCGCCTATCTGCTGCCGGTCTCCTTCCTGATCTATCTGGTCTCCATGGTCGGCGAGGCGCACCGCGCGCCCTTCGACATGCCGGAGTCCGAAGGCGACCTGGTCGCGGGCTTCCAGACCGAGTACAGCTCGATCAAGTTCGCGATGTTCATGCTGACCGAGTACATCCATGTGGTGACGGTCTCCGCGCTCGCCGTCACCCTCTTCCTGGGCGGTTGGCGTGCCCCGGCACCGATCTCCACCTGGTGGGAGGGCGCCAACCACGGCTGGTGGCCGATGCTGTGGTTCGTCGCCAAGCTCGCGGTGATCATCTTCTTCTTCATCTGGATCCGCGGCACGCTGCCCCGCACCCGCTACGACCAGTTCATGAAGCTGGGCTGGAAGGTGCTCATCCCCATCGCGCTGGTGTGGCTGATGCTCGTGGCCACCGTCCGCGCCATGCGCAACGAGGGCTGGGACTACAGCGAGGTCGTCTACTGGGTGGCGGGTACCGCCCTGGTGCTGCTGCTGATCACCTTCGTCGTGGACTTCTTCCGCGGGGGCGAGGAGGAAGAGGAGGAACAGCAGCAGGGCGGACAGGCAGGCCCGCAACAGCCGTTCGATCCGATGGCGGGCGGCTACCCCGTACCGCCCCTGCCCGGGCAGACGCTGCCACCGGTGCCGCGGCGGCCCTCGCGTGCCGACCGGGACCGCGAGCGCGAGCCGGTCGGCGCCCAGGCGGGCGGATCGACCACCGCTACAGACGGAACCACCGAGAGCAAGGGGGCTGACGGTGCCTGAGAACCCCGTGGCCGGCTTCGGCGTGACCTTCAAGGACATGTTCAAGAAGCGGCTGACCGAGCAGTACCCCGAGTACAAGAAGCCGACAGCGCCCCGCTTCCACGGCCGCCACCAGCTCAACCGGCATCCGGACGGGCTGGAGAAATGCGTCGGCTGCGAGCTGTGCGCCTGGGCCTGCCCCGCCGACGCGATCTATGTCGAGGGGGCGGACAACACCGAGGAGGAGCGCTACTCGCCCGGCGAGCGCTACGGCCGCGTCTACCAGATCAACTATCTGCGCTGCATCCTGTGCGGCCTGTGCGTCGAGGCGTGCCCCACCCGGGCACTGACCATGACGAACGAGTACGAACTGGCCGACGACAGCCGCGAGTCCCTCATCTACACCAAGGAGGAACTGCTCGCCGGCCTGGAAGACGGCATGGTCGACTCGCCGCACGCCATCTACCCGGGGATGACGGAGAAGGACTACTACCAGGGCCTGGTCACCGAGGCGGCGCCCGGCACGGTGCGGCAGACGCCCACCGACACCGGGGCGCCGCAGAAGTCGGCGGACACCTTCGGCGTCGACGAACCGGCCGCCGCGGGGGACGCCACCTTCGACGCGGCGCCGTCGGGGCGTATGACGCACGGTGTCGTGACCAGCAGCGGGGAGGGCGAGCGATGACCGACCTCGCCGTTCCGATGACCGATCTCGCGGCCACCGCCACCTCCACCGGCGAGGCCCTGCAGTTCTGGGTGCTGGGCACCGTCGCCGTGCTGGGCGGGCTGGGCACCGTACTGATGCGCCGGGCCGTGCACAGCGCGCTGTGCCTGGCCGGAACCATGATCATCCTGGCGCTGTTCTATCTCGCCAACGGCGCCTACTTCCTGGGCGTCGTCCAGATCGTCGTCTACACCGGCGCGGTCATGATGCTGTTCCTGTTCGTGCTGATGCTCGTCGGCGTCAGCGCGGCCGACTCCCTCAAGGAGACCCTCAAGGGCCAGCGCTGGATGGCGGCCGGCTGCGGGCTCGGACTCGGCATCCTGCTGATCGCCGGCATCGGCCAGGTCTCGGTGGGCAGCTTCAACGGACTGGCGGCGGCCAACGCCCAGGGCAACGTCCCGGCGCTCGCCTCGCTGCTGTTCACCAAGTACGTGGTCGCCTTCGAGGTCGTCGGCGCGCTGCTGACCGTCGCGGCGGTCGGCGCCACGCTGCTCACCCACCGCGAGCGCGTCGAGAAGAACAAGTCCCAGCGCGAGCAGGCCATCGAGCGGGTACGCGCCGGCAAGCAGCTGCCGCCGCTGCCCGCGCCCGGCGTCTACGCCCGCCACAACGCGGTCGACCGCCCCGCGCTGCTGCCCGACGGTTCACCCGCCGAGCTCAGCGTCAACCCCACCCTGCGCAAGCGCGGCCAGATCCGCGAGGTCAACGCCGAACAGCTCGCCCAGCTCGCCGCGATCGAGCAGCGCACCGCCGAGTACCACGGCCGGTCCACCTACCCCGGCCCGAAGGACCCCGGCGAACGCGCCCTCGAACGGGACGCGGCGGCGGAGCGGTCGCAGGAGGGGACGCCGGACGACGAGGAGACGACCACCGGGCGCGGGACCGAGCGCGAGGAGGCCGCCAAGTGAGCCCGATCAACTACGTCTATCTGGCAGCGCTGCTGTTCACCATCGGCGCCGCCGGCGTCCTGATCCGGCGCAACGCCATCGTGGTGTTCATGTGCATCGAGCTGATGTTGAACGCCGCCAACCTCACGCTGGTCGCCTTCTCCCGGATGCACGGCAACCTCGACGGCCAGATCATGGCGTTCTTCGTCATGGTCGTCGCCGCCGCCGAGGTCGTGGTGGGTCTGGCGATCATCGTCATGCTCTACCGCGCCCGCCACTCGGCCTCGGTCGACGACGCCAGCCTGATGAAGCTGTAAGGGGTACGAACCAGTGGAGTCAATGATCGGACTGCTCGTCGGGGTGCCCCTGTTGGGTGCCGCGGTGCTGTTGTGCGGGGGGCGGCGCCTGGACCGTTCGGGGCACTGGCTGGGCACACTGCTGGCCGCGGTCTCCTTCGCGATCGGCGCGGTGCTGTTCTTCTCCATGCTGGGGGAGGACGCCGAGCACCGGGCCATGCACAGCAAGCTGTTCTCCTGGGTGCCGGTGGAGGGCTTCCAGGCAGATGTGGCCTTCCAGCTCGACCAGTTGTCGATGACGTTCGTCCTGCTGATCACCGGCGTGGGCACGCTCATCCACCTCTACTCGGTCGGCTATATGGAGCACGACCCGGGGCGGCGGCGCTTCTTCGGCTATCTCAACCTGTTCCTGGCGGCGATGCTGCTGCTCGTCCTCGCCGACAACTACCTGCTGCTGTACGTCGGCTGGGAGGGCGTGGGTCTCGCCTCGTATCTGCTGATCGGGTTCTGGCAGCACAAGCCGACCGCGGCCACCGCGGCGAAGAAGGCGTTCCTGGTCAACCGGGTCGGTGACGCGGGCCTGGCCATCGCCATCTTCCTGATGTTCACCACCTTCGGCACCTTCGCCTTCGCGCCCGTCCTCTCCTCCGCGGGCGAGGCGAGCGAGGGCAAGCTGACGGCGATCGGGCTGATGCTCCTGCTGGCGGCGTGCGGCAAGTCGGCGCAGGTGCCGCTGCAGTCCTGGCTCGGCGACGCGATGGAGGGCCCGACCCCGGTCTCCGCCCTCATCCACGCGGCGACGATGGTGACCGCGGGCGTCTATCTGATCACCCGCTCCGGTGCCGTCTTCAACGGCGCTCCGGACGCCCAACTGGTGGTGGTCGTCGTCGGCGCGGTCACGCTGCTGTTCGGTGCGATCGTCGGTTGTGCGAAGGATGACATCAAGAAGGCCCTGGCGGGCTCGACCATGTCGCAGATCGGCTACATGATCCTGGCCGCGGGGCTGGGCCCGATCGGTTACGCCTTCGCCATCATGCACCTGGTCACCCACGGCTTCTTCAAGGCCGGGCTCTTCCTCGGCGCCGGTTCGGTGATGCACGGCATGAACGACGAGGTCGACATGCGGCGCTACGGCGGGCTGCGGAAGTACATGCCCGTCACCTTCGTCACGTTCGGGCTGGGCTATCTGGCCATCATCGGGTTCCCGGGACTGTCCGGGTTCTTCTCCAAGGACCAGATCATCGAGGCGGCCTTCGCCAAGGGCGGCACCGAGGGCTGGATCCTGGGCGCGGTCACCCTGCTGGGCGCGGCGATCACCGCGTACTACATGACGCGGGTGATGCTGATGACCTTCTTCGGCGAGGAGCGCTGGCGCAAGGCGGCCACCCCCTCCCCGGACCGGCCGGATGTGGAGCCCGCAGCCGAGACGCGGGGCGAGCACGCCGAACCCCACCCGCACGAGTCCCCGAAGATCATGACGATCCCGATGATCGTGCTGGCCTTCGGTTCCGTCTTCGCGGGCGGCCTGTTCAAGGCCGGGGAGTCCTTCGTGAACTGGCTGGAGCCGGTGACCGCGTTCGAGCACGGGCACTCCCCGGTCTCGGCCGCCACGGTGACCACGGCGACGGTCGTGGCGCTGGTCATCGGTGTGGGCGCCGCCTGGTTCCAGTACGGGCGCAAGCCGGTGCCGGCCGTGGCCCCGCGCGGCAATCTGCTCACCCGCGCCGCCCGCCGCGATCTGCTGCAGGACGACTTCAACCATGTGGTGCTGGTCAGCGGCGGTACACATCTGACCCGCAGTCTGGTCTACGTCGACCACAAGGTCGTCGACGGCGCCGTCAACGGCACGGCCGCCACCTTCGGGGGTCTGTCCGGACGGCTGCGGCGGCTCCAGAACGGTTTCGCCCGCTCCTACGCGGTCTCGATGTTCGGCGGCGCGGCAGTGCTGATCGCCGCGACCCTGCTGATGAGGGCGGTCTGAGTTATGTCATTTCCCTTGCTGACGGTCACGGCAGCGCTGCCCGCCGTCGGGGCCGTTGCCACCGCCGCCGTCCCGGCGGCCAAGCGCACCGCCGCCAAGTGGCTGGCGCTGGTGTTCTCGCTGGCCACGCTGGTGCTGGCCGCCGTGGTGCTGGTCCGCTTCGACCCGGACGGCGCCCGCTATCAGCTGACCGAATCGCACGCCTGGATCTCCGACTTCGGGGTCCGCTACGAGTTGGGCGTCGACGGGATCGGCGCGGCGCTGATGGCGTTGACGGCGCTGCTGATCCCGTTCGTCATCGGCGCCGGCTGGCACGACGCCGACCCCGACCCCGACGAGCGGGCCACCAGCCGCTGGCGGCCCACCCAGGGCTTCTTCGCGCTGATCCTCGCCGTCGAGGCGATGGTGCTGGTCTCCTTCGCCGCCACCGATGTCTTCCTCTTCTACATCTTCTTCGAGGCCATGCTCATCCCGATGTACTTCCTCATCGGCGGCTTCGGAGACCGGGCGCACGCGGCCGGTGAGGAGGAGGGCGCCAAGCAGCGGTCGTACGCCGCGGTGAAGTTCCTGCTCTACAACCTGGCCGGCGGGCTGATCATGCTGGCGGCCGTCATCGGGCTGTTCGTCGTCAGCTCGGACAGCCTGGGCGAGGGGACCTTCTCGCTGCCCGAGCTGCTCAGGGCGCGGGCCGACGGCGAGCTGACGATGTCGACCAGCACCGAGCGGCTGCTGTTCCTCGGCTTCTTCGTCGCCTTCGCCATCAAGGCCCCGCTGTGGCCGCTGCACACCTGGCTGCCCAACGCGATGGGGGAGGCCACGGCGCCGATCGCGGTGCTCATCACGGCGGTCGTGGACAAGGTCGGCACCTTCGCGATGCTCCGCTTCTGCCTGGGCCTGTTCCCGAACGCCAGCGAGTGGGCCACCCCCGTGGTGCTCGGCCTGGCGCTGGTGAGCGTGTTGTACGGGGCGCTGCTCGCGGTCGGCCAGCGGGACATCAAGCGGCTGGTGGCGTATGCCTCCATCTCGCACTTCGGCTTCATCATCCTGGGCATCTTCGCGATGACCAGCCAGGGCCAGGGCGGCGCGACGCTCTACATGGTCTTCCACGGCATCTCGACCGCCGCTTTGATGCTGGTCGCCGGCTTCCTCATCTCCCGCCGCGGCTCGCGCCTGATCGCCGACTACGGGGGAGTGCAGAAGGTCGCCCCGGTGCTGGCGGGCACCTTCCTGGTGGGCGGCCTGGCGACGCTCTCGCTGCCCGGACTCGCCCCGTTCGTCAGCGAGTTCCTGGTGCTGGCGGGCACCTACAGCCGCTATCCGGTGGCCGGGATCATCGCCACCGCGGGCATCATCCTCGCCGCGCTGTATGTGCTGGTGCTCTACCAGCGCACGATGACGGGCCCGGTGCGCAAGCCGGAGATCGAGCGGATGCCCGATCTGAAGGTGCGGGAGCTGGCCGTGGTGGCGCCGCTGGTCGCGCTGCTGGTCTTCCTCGGCGTCTTCCCCAAGCCGCTCAGCGAGATCGTGAACCCCGCGGTGGAGCACACCCTCTCGGATGTACAGAAGAAGGACCCCAAGCCGCAGCATCCCGTCGCCGACCACGCCGATCCCTCGGCGTGGTTCGACTACAAGCCGGCTGGACACGGCGGAGGTGACCACGAGTGACCGGTATGACAGACGTGGCGTCGGCGGGAGGCGGGCCGGGAGCATCCGGCATCCACAGCCTGTGGACAGTCGCGGCCGACGCGGGCGACAAGCTCCAGGCCCCCAGCATCGAGTACGGCAAGCTGTCCCCGGTGCTGATCGTCCTCGGTGCCGCCGCGCTCGGTGTCCTCATCGACGCCTTCGCACCGCGCAAGGTCCGCTACAGCGCCCAGCTGTTCGTCACACTGGCGGGGCTGGCCGCCGCGTTCGCCGCCGTCATCGGCCTGGCGGCGAGCGGAGTGGGCACCACCAAGGCGCAGATCGCCGGGATGGGCGCGCTCGCCATCGACGGGCCGACGCTCTTCCTGCAGGGCACCCTGCTGCTGGTGGGCATCGTGGGCGCCTTCACCTTCGCCGAGCGCAGGCTGGAGCCGGCCGCGAACGGCAGCCGGGTGGACTCCTTCGCCGCGCAGCCGGCCGCGGTGCCCGGCGGTGAGGGCGAGCAGCAGGCCGTCAAGGCGGGTTGGACGACCACCGAAGTGTTCCCGCTGCTGATGTTCGCGGTCGGCGGCATGCTGCTCTTCCCGGCCGCCAACGACCTGCTGACCCTCTTCATCGCGCTGGAGGTCTTCTCCCTCCCGCTGTATCTGCTGTGCGCGCTGGCCCGGCGCAGGCGGCTGCTGTCCCAGGAGGCGGCGGTCAAGTACTTCCTGCTGGGCGCGTTCTCCTCGGCGTTCCTGCTGTTCGGCACCGCGCTGCTGTACGGCTACGCCGGCACCGTCAACTACTCGGCCATCGCCCGCGTCGTCTCCGGCGCCGACGCCACCAGCGACCCGGTGCTGGCCGACACGACGGGCAACGACGCGCTGCTGCTGATCGGCGGCGCGCTGGTGGTGATGGGGCTGCTGTTCAAGGTCGGCGCCGTCCCCTTCCACATGTGGACCCCGGACGTGTACCAGGGCGCGCCCACGCCGGTCACCGGCTTCATGGCGGCGGCCACCAAGGTGGCGGCCTTCGGCGCGCTGCTCCGGCTGCTGTACGTGGTGCTGCCGGGGCTGCGCTGGGACTGGCGCCCGGTGATGTGGGGGGTGGCGATCCTGACGATGCTCGGGGGCGCCGTGGTGGCCATCACCCAGACGGACATCAAGCGGCTGCTGGCCTACTCCTCCATCGCGCACGCGGGCTTCCTGCTGGCGGGTGTCATCGCCACTTCCGAGGACGGCATCTCCTCGGTGCTGTTCTATCTGGGCGCCTACTCGTTCGTGACGCTGGGCGCCTTCGCGGTGGTCACCCTGGTGCGGGACGCGGGCGGCGAGGCGACGCATCTGTCCAAGTGGGCGGGGCTGGGGCGGCGTTCGCCGCTACTGGCTGCCGTCTTCGCTGTCTTCTTGCTGGCATTCGCGGGTATCCCTCTAACGTCCGGTTTCGCGGGGAAGTTCGCGGTGTTCAAGGCGGCGGCCGAGGGCGGAGCGGGCGCGCTGGTCGTGGTCGGCGTGATCGCCTCGGCCATCGCGGCCTTCTTCTATCTGCGGGTCATCGTTCTGATGTTCTTCAGCGAGCCGCAGGCCGACGGGCCGAGTGTGGCCGTGCCGAGCGTCATGACGACCTCGGCCATCGCGCTCGGCGTGGTGGTCACGGTCGTGCTCGGTGTGGCGCCGCAGTACTTCCTGGATCTGGCAGGGCAAGCGGGGGTGTTCGTACGGTGACGAAGACGGTGACCATGCAACGGCCCCGGCCGGCCCGCCGTTCCGCGTCGTAGATGTCGGTCGCAATGCTCATCGGGAGGCCGCCAGAGACCCACGACCGGGCCTCTGGCGGCCTCTGGTGAGGTACCGGTGACAACAAGTGCGCTGAAACGGTAGGAATTCAAGGCATGGGTTGTGTGATTCTCCGCCGTGAGAACGGCGGTTACGAGGGGAAGCAAGGCGGGATCTTCACCGAGGGGGTCTCGGCCGAGTCGGTGGGTGCCAAGGGGCTGTGCCTGCACGTCCTGCACATCCCGGCGAACTCCCGGGGCGAGCCCCATCTGCACGCGGGACACGAGTCGGCCATATACGTGGTCAGCGGCGCGCACGAGATCTGGCACGGGGAGGACCTCTCGAACCGCGACACCCTTCACCCGGGTGACATGGTCTACGTCCCCGCGAACATGCCGCATATGCCGGTCACCGGCGAGGAGCCCGTCACCGTGGTGGTGGCGCGCACCGATCCCCGCGAGCAGGAGTCGGTGCATCTGCTCTCGCCGCGCGACCCCTGAAGAGGCGGGTCCACGGCGCGGCGTCCGTGGGCCCGGGGCTCCCGCCGCGTGAACCCCGCAGGCCCGGGGCGCGGCGCGATGCGTCACGCCCCGGGGCTCAGTTGCCGGGGTACTCCCGGACCTTGCCGGGCTCCTCGGTGATCTTCTTCAGCTTGTCCGGGAGGTCGGGCACCTCTCCCAGGTCGCCTGGGTCCGTGGGCAGCTTCGCCGGGGCCTTGGCCACCTTGGTGTAGGTGTCGGTCGCGCCGCCGTTCCAGGAGACCTGCAACGACTTGGCCGTCACCTTCTCGACCGTGCCGTTGGTGCGGTCCTCACCGGTGCCGCCGGGGCACTTGAGCACGAGCGACTTGTCGCTGCCCGAGTCCATGACCCGGCCGTTGCACATCTTCTTCTCCCGCAGCAGAGAAGCGGCGTCGCCGACGACGGTCAGTGTCAGCTTTCCGCCGTCCGCCTGCGTCGACCACACGCCGGGCAGCTCCGCCTTGCCGGCGGGCCGCTCGCTCGGAGTCGGGGTGGGCTCGGCGGGCTTGTCCTGCTCCGCCTTCTTGTCCTTCTTTCCGTCGTCCTTGCCGTCGTCGCTGCTGCCGCAGCCGCTCACCAGGAGCGCGATCGCCGCCGCCGCGGCCATTGCCCCCGTCATCCGCGCTGACGTGCGCACTTCCCCTCCTCGATCGCCGTTCCCTGGTGATGATTTCCGCAGGGTCACGACAACCTAGCAGGGGAGTGTTGCGGGCCGGTCCCGGCCCGGTGGCGGGACGGTCAGAAGGGGTCCTCGGCGGAGGGGAAGTCGGAGGGCGGCTCGGGGGCGTCGGGCAGGTTCGACTTCATCCGCTGCATCTTCACCGTGCGGCCGTTGCCCCACGAGACGGTCATGTTCTTCCCGGAGGCGCTCTTGAGGACCCCGTGGGTGTAGCCCTTCTTGCCCTCGGTACAGCTGAGGTCGAGGGTCTTGCCGCTCAGCGCGCCTTCGCAACGCGCCGGCATGATCATGGACACGCGCTTGTCCTCGGTGACGTCGAGGACGACGGAGTCGCCCTCGACCATGGGATGCGTGGTCCAGGACCCGGTCAGCGCGGCCGGATCGACTGAGCCGCCGCTCCCGCCGGAGCCGCCGCTGTCCTCGCCGGCGGGGGGTCCGTCGCCGCCGGGCTCGTCGTCCAGGTCGGGCCGCTTGTCGCCGGGGTCGGGAACCTCGACGCCGCTCCCGCCCGGGCTGCCGCTGTTCCCGTCGTCGTCACTGCCGCACCCGCCCACCAGCAGCGCGGGGGCCCCCCCCCCCGCGCCCCCCCCCCCCCCCCCCCCCCCCCCCCCCC
>NZ_JAGPXJ010000087.1:0-31804 GCF_018070605.1 Streptomyces sp. B15 | reverse complement strand
GTACATCACCGCGACCTGGTCGGCGAGCAGCACCGAGGGCCGCAGCGCCACCGCCATCGCGATGAGCAGCCGCTGCCGCATGCCCCCCGAGAACTGGTGGGGATACGCCTTGGCCCGCAACCGCGGCTCCGGGATCCCGAGCCGCTCCATCAGCTCGACGGCCTTGTCCCGGGCGACGCGCCGGGAGGCCTGCTCGTGGATACGGAACGGTTCGGCGAGCTGCGAGCCCACCGTGTAGACGGGGTTGAGGGCGGTGAGCGCGTCCTGGAAGACCATCGCCAGCTGTGGTCCGGCGAGGCCGCGGCGCTCCCTGCGGCCCAGCCGCAGCACGTCCCGCCCGCCCAGGCGCACTTGGCCGCCGACGACCTCGGCGACGGGGTCGAGGAGGCCGGCGACGGCCTGCGCGGTCATGCTCTTGCCGCAGCCGGACTCGCCGAGCAGGGCCAGCGTCTGCCCGGAGCGGACCGAGAAGGCGACGTCCCGTACCACCGGTGTCCGGCCCCGAGGGGTACGGAGCTCCACGGTCAGTCCGCTCACCTCCAGCGCGGTGCCGCTGCCGGTCTCGGTGCCCGATGTGCCATGTCCGGTCAAGGCCGCTCTCCCTTCCGGGTCTTGCTGGGCACGGTCAGTCGCCAGCGTTGGGCGGGGTCGCCGGCCATCCGGGCCCAGCCCGCGAGCACGGTCATCGCGACGGTCGTCAGGATGATCGCCAGGCCCGGGAACACCGCGGTCCACCAGGCGTTCTGCAGTTCGGCGCGGCCCTGCGCCACCATCAGCCCCCAGGACACGTCCGGTGGCTGGATGCCGATGCCGAGGAAACTCAGCGAGGATTCGGTCAGCATCACGAAGCAGAAGTCCACGGCGGCCACGGTGAGCAGCGTGGGCAGCACGATCGGCGCGACATGGCGCCGCACGATCGCCCAGTTGCCGGTGCCGAAGGTGCGGGCCGCGTCGGCGAACAGCCTGCCGCGCAGCTCCGCCGACTCCGCCCGCGCGGTGCGCAGATACACCGGGATCCGGGCTATCGCCAGCACCGCGACGAGGTTGGCGACGCTGGGGTCGAAGACGTACAGCACCACCACGGCCAGCAGCAGGGACGGGAAGCTGAGGATCACATCGGCGATCCGCATCGAGACGCTTTCCCGCCAGCCGCGGTGGAAGCCGGCCCACATGCCCCACACCGAACCGACCACCAGCGACAGCAGCACGGCCGGGACGGCGACCGACAGCGTCGTGCCCGCCGCGACGACCAGCCGCGCCAGTACGCTGCGCCCCAGGGAGTCGCTGCCGAGTACGAACTCCCAGCCCTCGTCCATGGAGAACGGCCGCAGTTTCACCGCGCGCAGGTGCTGCTCACGGGCGAGGTCGCCGAGCAGCGGCGGTCCCAGCACCGCGCACAGCCCGACCAGCAGCAGCACCACGCAGGCCGCCACCGCCATCCGGTCCGCGACCAGCAGGCGCAGCAGCCCGGCCCGGCCGGTGTCCTCCCCGGCCCCCGCGCTCTGTGCCCCGTCGGCCTCCGCGGTCGGTCCGCTCCGGTTCTCGTTCTCGTTCGCGTTCCCGATCTCGTGCGTACTCACGCCAACGCCCCTTGTCTGACCCGCGGGTCGAGCAGCACGTAGCAGATGTCGATGAGGAGGTTCAGCGCGAAGATCGTCAGCGCGGTCAGCAGCACCGCCGCCTGCAGTACCGCGAAGTCGCGCTGGAGGATGGAGTCGATCATCAGCTTGCCGATGCCCGGCCAGCCGAAGATGGTCTCCACCACCACGGCACCGTTGATCAGCCCCACGGCCAGATCCCCGGCGACGGTGAGCGTCGGCGCCCCCGCGTTGCGCAGCGCGTGTGTGAAGATCACCCGCCGCTCGCCGGCGCCCTTGCTGCGCGCCACCTTGATGTACGGCTCGGACAGCGCGGTGACCATCGCGCCGCGCACCACCTGCACCAGGACCCCGAACGGCCGGATGAGCAGGGTCGCCACGGGCAGCACCCAGGCCGCGGCGCCGACCGTGCCGGAGGTCGGCAGCCAGTCCAGGGTGACCGCGAAGATCAGCACGCCCATGATCGCGAACCAGAAGTCGGGGGTGCTCGCCGCCGTCGAGGACAGGAAGCCGGCGATCCGGTCGGCCGGCGAGTTGGGCCGGTAGGCGGCCAGACTGCCGACGACGACCGCTCCGGCGGCCGCCAGCAGCAGGGTGATGCCCGCCAGTTGCAGCGTGGCCGGAAACGCCCGCAGTACGGCCTCTGCGGCGGGCTGCGCGGTACGCAGCGACTCGCCGAAGTCGAGCCGGGCCAGCTGTGCCAGGTAGTCGCCGAACTGCACCAGCAGCGGGTCGTCGAAACCGTGCTGCGCGGAGAAGGCCTCCCGCATCTTCTGCGTGGCGCTGAGCGGCAGGTACAGGTTGGCCGGATCGCCGGTGAGGCGGGCCAGGAAGAACACGCCCAGGACCACGACCAGCAGCGGAACCGCGCTGGAGAGGATCCGGCGTCTCAGGAATGTCAGCATCGTCCCTCTCAGCCCGCCGGGTGGATCTCGGCCAGGCGCATCTCGTCGCCGCTCGCCGAGTCCGGCTTGTACGTCACATCCGGCGCGAGCGCGATGATGCCCTTCATATGGGCGAGCACGGCGTCCCGGACGACCTTCTCGCTCTGGTAGGCGAGGGCTTCGGCGAAGCGGGTCTGCCGCTCGCTGCCCGCGGCGCGCTCCGCCCGCTGGATCCGCTCGTCCAGGCCGGGGGTGCCGTAGCTGCTCTGCGCGCCCTTGCTGCCGTAGATCTGGTCCATGGTGAACGCGGCGTCACCGGCCTGGTTGCCGTGCTGGGCCTGGAGCAGGGTCGGGCCCGCGTCCTTGGGGAACGGCCGGAGCAGATACTCCGTCCAGGCGTTCACATCCAGCATCTTCACCTCCACCCGGAGCCCGGCGTCCCGCAGCCCCTTCTGCACCACCTCCATGGCCTCGGCGGCCTTGGGGTAGATGCCGTTGCGCCCGATGATCGTGATCTCGGTGTCGACGGGGACGCCGTCGGCGCGGGCCTCGGCGATCAGTGACTTCGCCCGTTTCATGTCGTAGGGCCAGGCCTTGATGTCCGGGTTGTAACCGGTGACGCCGTCCGGCACGAGTTGCCCGGCCGGCCTGCCGAGCCCGGCGAAGACGGAGGCGACCAGACCCTTCTTGTCGATGGCGTAGTTGATGGCCTTGCGCACCCGGATGTCGTCGAGCGGCGGCTTGCCGGCGTCGATCCGCAGGTAGGAGGTTTCGTTGTTCGGGTACTCGACGGCGTGGTCACCGGCCCCGTCCGCCGGTGCCAGGCCCACCGCGACGTCCGCCTCACCGCTGCTGATCATGGCGGCCCGAACGCTGCCCTCGGCGCGCCAGGTGTACAGCGCCGCGCGGTAGTCGGGAGCCTTGCCCCAGTAGCCGTCGTAGCGGGCGAGCCGCAGATTGATGCCCTGGTTCCACTTGTCGATGCGGTACGGGCCGGTGCCGACCGGCTCGCGCACGCGGGAGTCGGCCTTCGTGCTGGTGGGGACCATCTCCACGAAGGACAGCCGCAGCGGGAGGATCGGGTCCGGCTCCTGGGAGGTGACCCGCACCGTGGTGGCGTCGACGGCGGTCGCGGTGATCTCGCTGTCACCGAAGACATAGCCGTCGACGTTGCACTCGATACCGGAGTCGAGCGTCCGGTCGATGGAGAAGGCCGCGTCCTTGGCGGTGAAGGCCGTGCCGTCGTGGAAGGTGACGCCCTTGCGGAGGGTGAACTTCCAAGTGGTCGGTGAGGTCTGCTTCCAGCCGGTGGCGAGCTTCGGCTCCAACTCGCCGGTCTCGGGCACCCGCTCGGCCAGCGGCTCGGTGATGTTGGAGCGCACGACCCGGCCGGTGGCGGTCAGCGAGGCGTCGCACGGCTCCAGGGTGGGCGGCTCCTCGGGCAGCACGATCTGCACGGTGTCGGCGCCGGCGGCCGACCCGGAGTTGGCGACGGTGCACCCACCCGTCAACAGCACCGCCCAGGCGACGGCGAGCACGGTGGTACGCCGACCCGGCGGGCCGGCGGCCACGGGTGGGCGAAGAGGGGACTTCATGATTGCCGTTGCTGCTGAGGGAGCGCCATGAGGCCAGCCTTCCGTCCGCTTCCGTCCACATACGTAAACGCGATCTGTCATTGTGAACGGGAGTAAAGTGCGGGCGGGACTGGTGCGTCAAGAGATGTGCCAGTGAAATTCCGCGTCGACGGCAACCGTCGACCGGCAGACGGGGTGCGCGCCGCCAGGCGTTCGCCTCAGCCGCGCTCGCGCAGGTATGTCTCCAACTCGGCGGCGCCGTTCAGCATCGCCCGCCCGCGGGCGGACAGCCGGCCGCGCCAGTCGCACAGTGCCGCCTCCAGCGGCTCCAGCCCACCGGCCGCCCGCACCTGGGCGAGCAGCGGCGCGATCTGCCCCAACGGCCGCCCGCCCCGCCGCAGTTGGTGGGCCAGCCGGGCGTCCCGCACATCGGCCTCGTCGTACACGCGGTACCCGGTCAGCGGGTCGCGGCGCGGGCGCACCACCCCGGCGCGCTCCCATTTGCGCAACGTCGCGGGCCGGATGCCGAGCTTGCCGGCCAACGGCCCGATGAACATGCTGCCGCCGGTCCGGGACCCCGCGGCCGAACCGGACGCCGCACCGGACTCGTGCGCCGCATCGGACTCCGGCGCCGCCCCGGGCTCCAGATCGCGGAGGGCGCTCTCCACGGACTGGAGGGTCCCGCGGTCGTCGAGGAGTTGGGCGTGGCTCTCGTCGATGAGGCGGAAGGCCTCATCGACCGCGCCCTCGTTCACCGCCCGCATGATCGATGTCGCCGTCCGGTGGCCGTGGCCGGGCAGCAGTGCGAGAAACGCTTGCAGGGCCCCCGCGTGCAGCGAGGTGTAGGCGCGGTAGCCGTGCGGTGTGCGATCGGCGGCCGGCAGGACGCCGGCCGCCTCGTAGTTCCTGACCGCCTGGGTGGACAGACCGTGCCCGCGCGCCAGATCAATCGGCCTGAGCCGTCCACCGTTTTGAAGCTTTTCCCCCATGTGCCCGCCGGTGGTGCGAAGAAGTTTCAACCGGAAGTTCAACGATACCGTTGAGGCCCATGGTTACTGACATCAGGGACGCCGTCCATGCCGTCGAAGCCGCCGCCGTCATGTCGCTGCTCCCGGCCCGGCCGCGGCTGCTCGCCCTGGGCGAGCCCGCCCACGGCGAGGAGAAGCTGCTCGGCCTGCGCAACGAACTCTTCCGGCAACTCGTCGAACAGGCCGGCTACCGAACGCTCGCGATCGAGAGCGACTGCGTGAGGGGGCTGATCGTGGACGACTACGTCACCTCGGGCACGGGCACCCTCGACGAGGTCATGGAGCAGGGGTTCAGCCACCCGGACCTCGGGTTCGGCACCTCCGCGGCCAACCGCGAACTCGTACGCTGGATGCGCGCCTACAACCACGGGCGGCCCGCCGCCGACCGGCTCCGCTTCGCCGGTTTCGACAGCCCGCTGGAGATCACCGGCGCCGCGAGCCCCCGGCAGACCCTCACCGCACTCCACGGCTACCTCGCGGCCCAGGTGGACGCGGACCTGCTCCCCTGCACCGCGAAGACCCTCGACCAACTGCTCGGCGCCGACGACCGGTGGACCGATCCCGCCGCGATGAGGGACCCGGCCCGGTCCGTGGGGCAGTCGGCCGAGGCCGGTCGACTGCGGCTGCTCGCCGACGATCTGGTGGCGCTGCTCGACGCCCAGGCCCCGCACCTGGCCGCAGCCACCTCGCGGGAGGACCTGGACCGGGCGCGCCTGTACGGGCGCACCGCTCTCGGCCTGCTGCGCTACCACTTCTGGACGGCCGACACCTCACCGGCCCGGATGGCCCGGATGGTGGGCATCCGGGACCAGATGATGGCCGACAACCTCCTCGCCCTCGCCCGGCGGGGCCCGACCCTGGTCCACGCCCACAACGGCCACCTCCAGCGGGAGAAGAGCTCGATGCGCATGCGGGACCAGCCGCTTGTGGAGTGGTTCAGCGCCGGCGCGCTGGTGAGCGCCCGCCTGGGCGAGGAGTACGCGTTCCTGGCCACGGCCCTCGGCACGCTCCGGCACCACGGCGTGGACTCCCCACCCCCGGACACCCTCGAAGGACTCCTGTACGCCCTCCCGGAGGACCGCCACCTCGTCGACGTCCCCCGGCTGGCCACCGCCCTCGGCGACACCCGCCCCGCCCACCGCGAGTCCCCCTACTACGGCTACGCCTCGCTCGACCCGTCCCACCTGCCCGGCTACGACGGCATCGTGTTCGTCAAGGACGTACCGGTCAGCTAGGACCGTCCTCGATCGGACCTTGCCCGCCCGGCCGGTTCCACCGCGCCCCGTCAGCCGATGGTGACGACTCGGGCCCAGGACGGCGGGGTGTCCGGGGTGTAGTCGGGGTTGTCCTCGTCCACCGCGCCGGCAGGGCGGGGGAAGAGGCCGACGACGGTGCGGCAGGGCGGCGGCGCGGAGGGCCACGGTGTCTGACCGTCCGTCAGGGCGACGATCACGTCCGGGCGCGGCCCGGAGCGGAGCGCCCGTGCGAAGCCGGAGCGCAGATCCGTTCCCCCGCCGCCGATCAGCTCGATGTGCTCGGCGCGGCAGAGCGGGACGGCGACCCCGGCCGCCGCGTCGCAGGAGATCACCGAGACCAGGTCCCGGCGCCCGCCCACCGCCCGCGAGATCGCCGCCACCTCCAACAGGGCGCTGCCCAGCTCGGCGTCGCTCACCGAGGCGGAGGTGTCGATCACGATGCGGACCCGGGGCGGTGTGCGGCGCAGGCTCGGCAGCAGCACCCCGGGGACACCGGCCGAGCGCCGGGACGGCCGCCGGTAGCTGTGGTCCTCGCCCGCTCCCGGCGCGCCCGCCGCCGAGCGGACCGCCGCCCCCAGCAACCGCCGCCACGGCTGCGGCGGATGGAACACCTCGTCCGCCCACCGGCGCCACCCCTCCGGCGCCGCACCCGGTCGGCCCTTGATCCCCTCCGCGACCCGGAAGCGGACCGCGTCCCGCTGCTGCCTGCTCAGCCCGTGCGCCCCGTCCGGCCCCAGCTCCCACGGCCGGTGCTGCCCGTCGGCACCACTGCCGCAGTCCAGCCAGGCCAGGTCCGCGGTGAGCCCGGACATCGACGCCGTCCGCAGGTACTCCTCCATCAGCAGCCCGTCGGGCAGCCGCAGCAGCGACGGCAGCACCGCCCCGGCGGGCCGGGGCAGACCGTCACCGTAGATGTCGTCGTTGATCTCGAAGTCGGCGGCGATGTTCCGCCGCAGCCTCTCCCCTCCTTCGGCCGGGGTGGCCGGCGTCCCGCTCCGCCCGCCCGGTCGGTACTCCCGCTGCTCCCCCTGCTCCCGCGCATACCGCTCGCCCCGTCCGTGGTGGTCCCGGAGCAGATGGGAGACCTCGTGCACCCAGACGCCCGCCAACTCCTCCACCGGGAGGCGGTCCACGAAGCGCGGGGAGACATAGCAGCGCCAGTGCGCGTCCACCGCCATCGTCGGCACCGACCGGTCCTCCACCACGTGCAGCGCGAACAGCGCCTCGGCCAGATAAGGGCGCACTGTGACCGCGTGCAGGCGGGCGGCCAGCAACTTTTCCCTGTCCAGGGCGGGTTCGGAACGGCCGGCCGGGCCGCCGGAGCTCCCCTCGTGCCGGCTCGGCACCGCGGCCCGCCCGGGGGCCGGGACGGGCGGCGGCGCGGGCCGGGGCGCCGGTCGCGGCGACGGGCGCGGCACCGGGCGCTTCGCCGCCCCCGTCATCGGCACTCCCCCGTCGCACGCCCGGCCTCGGCAGCCGCCGCGGCCCGCTCCACCGACCGGTCGGCGCGCCGGGCGAGGCCGACCACCCCTGCCAGCCGCTCCACCGCCTCCGGCACCTCCCACTCGTCGCGCCGCAGCGCGGCCAGTGCCGTCGCGGGGGCGACCAGCAGGTCCGGGGCGCCGGTCTCCAGCGCCCGGACCAGCACCGCCCAGCCCGCCTCCCACCGCCGGCGCTCCGGCCGCGCCCCGACGGCGGCCACCACCGCCTCCAACGCCGCCTGACGCAGGTCCCCCCGCGCCGGCAGCTCGGCCCCGGCCGGATCGGACAGCAGCGACTCCGGGTCCGGCAGGTCCATCCGGTCCAGGTGGGCGAGGAGTTCGAGCCCCGGCCCGTCGCCCACCGCGCCCCGCACCAGCAGCGCGAGCACTTCCCGCGAGACGGAGGCCGCCGTGCCGAAGGCCAGCAGGGTCAACGCGGTCTCCCAGCTCCGGGGTGAGGGCCAGGCGCCACCGCGCCGCGCCTCGGTGCTGGGCAGCCGGTGGATCAGGGTCGGCCTGACTTCCAGGAAGCCGCAGACCGCGCGCCGGGCGAGAGCCACCGCCTCCGGCAGCCGCTCCGGCACCAGCCGGGGCAGCTCCGCCCGTGGCCAGACCCCACCCAGCCCGCGCACCACCACCTGCCGGTCGTGCACCCAGTTCAGATGCACGAACCGGTTGGCCAGCGGTGGACTGAGCTCCCAGCCGTCCGCCGCCGAGGCGCGCGGATTGGCGGCGGCCACGATCCGCACGCCCGGCGGCAGTTGCAGCGCCCCGACCCGCCGTTCCAGGACGACCCGGAGCAGCGCTGCCTGGACGGCCGGGGTCGCGGTGGAGAGCTCGTCCAGGAAGAGCAGTCCCCGCCCGGCCCGTACGAGTTCCACGGCCCACTGCGGTGGCGCCATCGGCACGCCCTGCACCGCCGGGTCGTCACCCACGATGGGCAGCCCGGAGAAGTCGGACGGCTCGTGGACGCTGGCGATCACGGTTGTCAGCGGCAGGTCCAGGGAGGTGGCGAGCTGGGTCAGGGCCGCCGTCTTGCCGATCCCCGGCTCGCCCCACAGCAGCACGGGCAGGTCGGCCGCGACGGCCAGGGTGAGCGCTTCGAGCTGCTCGTCGGGGCGCGGCTCGGTGGTGGTCGTCCGCAGGAGGGTCAGCAGGTCGTCGGCGACGGCGAGGTGGTCGCCGGTTCCGGGTGCGGTGGGTGCGCCGGGCGGGGGCGGGTCGGTGGCCGGGGCGGAGGCGGGCAGGACGGTGCTGGTGGTCATGGGCATCACCTGAGGTCGAGTGAGGGGACGGGTCGTCCCGTCCGGACGGCGTGCGGGTGTGCGGCGCGGATCGCGCCGGGTGGGAGAGGACTTCGGTGACGGGCTGGCGGTCAGCGGGTCAGGCCCGTGCGGGGCCGGGCCCGGTTGTCCCGCTTGCGGCGCATCGCGGGAGGCGTACGGCGGTCGAGTCGCGGGCGGTGGCCCGCTCTCGCCTCCCGCACCACCGAGGCGCCGTCGCCCCGTTCGGGGCCGGTGCCGGAGCCGGCAGCGGGGTGGACGGCGACCAGCCCCGAGCGGAAGAGCCCGTGGTCGATACGGCGGGCCGCTGCCGACCGCAAAGCCTCCCGTAGTGGTCCGTCGCGCAGTACCGCACCGGGGCCGAGCAGCCCCTCGACCACGGCAAGCGCTCCGGCCACATCGCCGTGGCCGAGCCGCTCCCGGACCGCGGGCAGTGCCTGGGGGTCGCGGTGCACCGCGTCGATCGCCCGCAGACAGGGCAGCGCCGGTCCGCCGAGCGCCACCAGCAGCTCTTCCCTGCGCAGTTCGTCCGGGTCGTGATCGACCGCCGACAGCGTCCCGTCCCGCAGGGCGATCCGGTGCACCTCGCCCCGGCACGCGACCCGGTGCGGATCGCCGGGCTCGGGAACGGAACCGGCCGACGGCGGTGCCGATCGGGACGGCGCCAGCGCCGCGGCGACCAGCGGGTGCAGCCGCTCGGCCGTGACCAGCCCGGCCCGCAGCAGCTCCAGATCAGGGAGTACCCGGGCCGCCGCCTCCGGCAGCACCGGAAGCGCCGCCACCTCCTGCGGCGGCAGCCCCTCCCGCAGCGGGCGCAGCGCCGGGGCATGGCTGTCGTCGGGAGCGACGAGTTCGAGCACGGCGCGGCTGCGCGTACCGAGCCGCACGGTGAAGGCCCCGCGGGTGCGGCCCGCGGCCCGCAACAGCACCTCCGCCTCGGCCGCCCAACGTGCCACCGCCCAGGGGGAGCCGAGGGCGGTGGACCGTCCGGGCCCCGCGGGCCGTACCGGAGCCGCCATGGACGGTGCGGACGTCCCGTCCGCCGCACCGCACCGGCGCGCCAGTTCACCGCTTCGATCCACGTCCCACAGGTGCCGGTGCAGATCGAGCCGGAAGCGCCGGTCGGGGTGCGGGTGCGGATGCGGGCAGGGGCGCAGTCGGGGCCGCGGGCCGCGCCGCGGAGGCTGTCCGCGGGTGTCGCCCCCGGCCCCTTCCCACAGGGCGAGGGACATCCGCTGCCCGGCGTCCGCCCAGGCCGGCGGGGTGCGCACCACCAACTGCGGGGCCGTGGGGCCGAGACCCGGGTAACAGGCCAGTGGGACGGTGAGGCCGGGACGGAGCCGCCCGTCGGGGGCGATCCGGGGCATGTGCCAGCGGAGCAGGTCCGGCGCCAGCCGACGCAGATCCGCACGGAGAAGGGTGACGAGTTCGGTGCCGTGCCGGTCGCGCACGGCGCGCAGATCGAGGTCGACATCGATCCGGGCGGCGGCGCAAGCCCCCGCCCAGTCACCGACCGCACGCCGGGCGGTCGCGGTCTCGATCATGGACGGTGGCACGGCGTACTCACGCACGCGCTGCCACATCAGCAAGCGGGCCGGAATCCGGTTCGCGGGGTGATGTGCCATCAGCACTCACCTTGCGCGAACGATTCCCCCAATCCGCACGAGGAGAAGTTCATCATCTCCGGCATCCTAACCATGCCGGAGATGATCTGTCAGTGCCCGCAGCCCGGTCACCGACCGTCGGTGGCGGACGCCGCCGCTGTTCCCGTCACCCCCGTACCAGCGTGACTCCGGTCTCCGCGCAGCGTCCGGCCAGTTCCTCGGGTGCGTCCGCGTCCGTCACCAGCGTCCAGCCGTCCGGGAGTCGGGCCCAGGCGGGCGCGTCGCGCACCCGGAGTTTGGTCGCGTCGGCCAGCACCACGACGCGGTGCGCCCGCACGGCCACCCGCTCCTTGACGGCCGTCTCCGCCAAGGTCGGCTCCCCCACACCACGGTGCGGATCCACGGCATCGGCCCCGAGGAAGGCCACCTCGAACGACAGCCGCTCCAGCGCGAGATCGGCCAGCGGTCCGACAAGGCCGTGGCTGAGCGGCCGGACACTGCCGCCCAGCATCACCACCTCGACGCCCGGCGCGTCGGCGAGGACCTGCGCGGTCTCCAGGCCGCGGGTGACCACGAGGGCCTGGTGGTCGCCGGCGGCGGCCCACTCCTCGGCCAGGTGCCGGGCCAGCGCGGCGCAGGTCGTCCCCGCGTCCACGAAGACCGCTCCGGTGGCGGGCACCAGCGGCCGGGCCGCCTGAGCGATGGCGGCCTTCGCCCGCAGCCGAAGACGGGCGCTCTCGGCGACCGGACGCTCATGGAACGCCTCCGGCACCACCGCGCCGCCGTAGGTCCGGGCCACCTGCTGGTCCACGGTGAGCCGCCGCAGATCGCGGCGGACGGTCGAGGCGGACACCTCCAGCGCGGTGGCGAGTTCGTCCACATGCGTGGTGCCCTCGCGCAGCAGCGCCAGCAGCGCCTTGTGCCGGGCACGGGTGCCGCTGCGTGCGGCGGACGGCTCAGCCATAGGTGGCACGGATGGCCGGGGCGTACGGGCTGTAGTCCACGGCGGCGCGGTAGGCGGAGAGCATGGTGGCGTGGTCGGCCCTGCCCGTACCGGCGATGTCGAAGGCGGTGCCGTGGTCGACGGAGGTGCGCAGGATCGGCAGCCCCACGGTGACGGAGATGGTGCCGTCGAAGTCGTAGGTCTTGGCCGGGATGTGGCCCTGGTCGTGGAAGTGCGAGAGCACCCCGTCGTAGCGGCCGGTGAGGCCCTGGTGGAAGACGGAGTCGGCGGGCACCGGGCCGGTCACGTCCAGTCCGTCGGCGCGGGCCGCCTCGCAGGCGGGCGCGATGTGCTCGATCTCCTCGTCGCCGAAGGCGCCGTTCTCACCGCCGTGCGGATTGACGGCGGCGACGGCCAGCCGGGGCCGTTCGGTGCCGAAGACCCGCAGCGCCGTCATGGCCTCGTCGACGGAGTTGCGTACCCGCTCCGCGGTCAGCTGGTCGAGGGCCTTGCGCAGCGCCACGTGCCGGGTGGTGAAGAAGATCCGCAGGTGGTGCCCGTCGACCGCGGTGTTGCGGACGACGAACATGGTGTCCTGGCGGGTGACGCCGGTCAGTTCGCCCAGCATCTCGGTGTGCCCGAGGTGCTTCGAGCCGGCCTGCCAGATCGCCTCCTTGTTGATCGGGCCGGTGACGATGCCGGCGACCTCGCCCGCCAGGGCCGCGCGGGTGGCGGTCTCGATGGCGGTGACGGCGGCGCGGCCCGCACGCGCGTCGACGGTGCCCCAGTCGGGCACGTCCGTGCCGAGGACGCCGGTGTCGAGGACGTCGATGACGCCGGGACCGGCGGGCTCGACCGCGAAGTCGGGGACCTCTCGGACCTCCACGTCCGCACCGGCGGCGCGCGCGCCGCGGCGCAGCGCCTCCGCGTCGCCCACGGCCACGCCGTGGTGGTCCGGCTCGCCGGCGATGGCCGCGAGGGTGCGGGCGGTGATCTCGGGTCCGATGCCGACGGGGTCGCCCAGGGTGACGGCGAGGACGGGACGGGCCACGGTGTTCCTCCAGGTGGTGTGTGTGCGGTGTTCCGGTGGGTCTGCTCGGCTCACGGCGGGGGCCGTGGGTCCGTGGCGTCGGCGGCCGGTACCTGGCGCCGGGCCGCCACGGCGGCCCGGCGCAGATACGTGACGCAGTCGGAGGTCGTACCGGCGTCGCCGACGAGCCCGCCCTTGGTCACCACCGGCAGCCTGGCCCACGGCCCGCCGACGAATGTACCGGCCACCGCGAGCGGTACCAGTTCCTCCTCGACGTCCAGGCCGTGCGCCCCCAACTCGGCGAAGAGCGCGGCGGAGACGTCACCGCCGGTGGCGAAGAGCCCCTCCACCCCCCGCACGTCGGGTCGTTCGAGCGCCCGGCGCACGGAACGGGCCAGTGCGCCGGGCAGCCGTTCGGCGTCCTCGTAGCGGCAGTCAGTGGCGATGTCCGCCTCCTCCAGCACCGTCGCGAGCAGCACCACGTCCCCTCGGTCGGCCGTGGCGAGTGCCGCGCCCAGGGCCTCGGCGGTGGCGTCGACGTCGGGGACGGTCGACTTCTCCCGCAGGCGCGGGCGCACCACGACGACCGGGTGCTCGGCGCACAGCCGGGACAGCTGAGTGCGGGTGAGGCGGGTGGTGGATCCGGAGACGGCGAGGACCGGGGCGCCGGAGGTGCTGCCGGTCAGCCCCATCGCGGCGGCCAGCGCCAGGGAGGAGGGCCCCGGGTCGACACCCACCCAGACCGTCTCCCCGGCCACCACCGGAGCGGCGTGCACGGCCGCGTCCGCGATCCGGGCCAGATGGGTCGTGGTCAGCGCATCGGCCACCAGGACGTCCGCGCCGTCCGCCAGCCGCTTTTCGACCAGCGCCCGAAGGGCCGGCTCCGCGCCGGTGACGGCGGACAGCGGCAGATGGGCGATGCGCAGGCCGGGTGCCTGCCGGTGCAGGAGGTCCGCCACCTGCGAGGTGGGCAGCGGAGAGCGCGGGTCCCGGGCCACCTCGGTGTCCTCCAGCCGTGCGCCCCCCAGCAGTTGGGTGCCCTGCACGGTGTGCCGGCCCGCCTCCGGGTGGGCGGGCGCGCACAGCGCGACGGCGCGGCGGCCGGTCCGCTCGCCCACGGCCCGCAGGGCGGCCTGCGTGGACGCCCCGAGGTTGCCGCGCAGTGTGGAGTCGACGCGGTGGGAGACCAGCGCGGCGGCGCCCGCGTGCCGGATGACCGTACGGACGCGTTCGGCGGCCTCCTCCGGCGGGCAGTGCCGGCTGTCGGTGCTGACGACGACGGCGTCGAAGCGGCTGCCGAACCGGGCCGCGGTCCGTGGGCCCTGGTGCGCTCCGACGGTCACCGCCCGCATGCCCGTACGGGCGAAGCCTGCGGCGGTCGCGTTCGCGCCGGTCAGATCGTCGGCGACGATCAGCACGGCGGGCCCCGCGCCGCGCAGCGAGCCGGTCCCTTCGCCGTGCACGGAGCCGCTTCCTTCGCCACGCGCGGCGTCGAGGGCGTTCACAGCACCACGCCCGCGAGCAGGAGCAGCGGCAGCGAGCCGAGCCAGACGGCGGTGGTGATACCGGACCAGCCGCGCAGTGCGGCCGTGCCGTCCAGGCCGGTGAAGCGGGTGACGACCCAGAAGTAGGAGTCGTTGAAGTAGCTGAAGACCATCGACCCGGCACAACAGCCGAGGGCTGCCAGCAGCGGAGTGATGCCGAGCCCGGAGACCAGCGGCGCCGACACGGACGCGGCGGTGATCATCGCGACGGTGCCGGAGCCCTGCGCGAGGCGCACCAGGCTGGCTATCAGGAACGGCACGAGGACTCCGGGCAGGCTCCAGGAGGCGATCGTCTCGGCCATCTCGTCGCCGACCCCGGTGGCGCGCAGCACCTCACCGAGCGCACCGCCGGCCCCGGTGATGAGGATGATGAGCCCGGCGGACGCGGCGGCCTGCGACAGCCAGCCGCCGACCTGGCTGCGGGTGGTCCAGCGGGGCAGCAGCACGTACACGGCGAGGACGAGGCCGACCAGCAGGGCCACCACGGGGTTGCCCACGAAGGCGAGGGCTTCCGGGACCGGCGAGGGCTCGTAGCCCTCGCCGTCGAGGGTGCCCTGGGCATTCCGGTCGACGGCGGTGGCCACGGTGTTGGCGATGATCAGCAGGAGGGGGACCAGCAGCGGGAGCAGCGCCCGCAGCGGACCCACCCGGTGCGGCTTCGCACCGGCCGGCGGGGTCCCGAGCGCGGCGGCGGGATCGTCCTGGGACCCGTCCGCGGTTGCGACTGCGGGGTCGTCCGGGGGTCCGTCGGCGGTTGCGGCTGCGGCAGTCGCCGGGCGATCGGCGGCAGCGCTCCCGGTACCGTCGACGGCTCCGCGCCCGTAGACGGCCTCCCGTACCTCCGGCAGCAGCGAGCCCTCCAGCCGGGGGCCGATCCAGCGCGCGTACGCCACCACAACGGGCAGCAGCAGAACCGCGAAGACGAGCCCGGCCAGCACCAGCCCGCCGAGGTCGGTGCCCAGGATCCCGGCGACCCCCAGCGGACCCGGCGTCGGCGGGACCAGGTGGTGGGTGAGCGTCATGCCGCAGCCGAGGGCGAGCGCGAGCGTGACATACCCGGCGCGCTTGCGGCGGGCGATGGACCGGGCGAGCGGGTTCATGATGACGTACCCGGAGTCGCAGAAGACCGGGATGGACACCAGTGCGCCGGTCCCGCCCATCGCCCACGGCTCGCGGCCGGCGCCGAGGCGCCGTACGAAGGCCCGGGCGAGGGCGTCGGCGGCTCCCGAGACCTCCAGGATTTTGCCGAGGCCGACGCCGAGGCCGATGACGATACCGATGGAGCCCAGGGTGTTCCCGAAGCCCTTGGTGATCGATTCGATCACCTTCGCGGCGGGGGCGCCGGCGACGAATCCCGTCACCAGCGCCGCGACAAGCAGGGCGAAGAAGGCGTCGAGCCTCGTCCGCAACACGATGACGACGATCGTGGCGATCCCGAGGACGAGCGCCGCCAAGAGTTGAAGATCCACGCCGATCCCCTCTGACGACTGCTGTGCGAGAACGGCTGCCGTGCAAGAGCTGACGGCCTCGCGATGAACGACTGCCGCATCATGCACGCCGGAACCTGAGCAAAACAAGCAGTTGGAGCGAGAAAATTGCGCGGACTGGCCAACTCCGTCCGGCAGCCGGGCCCCGCCGTCACATTTCGGTGCCCCAGGGCAGTTCCAGATGGGCCCCCTGGAAGCGTCGGCGTACCAGCCGGTCGTGCGTGACCACGACCAGCGCGCCGGTGTAGCAGGCCAAGGCCGCCTCGACCTCCTCCACCAGGGCGGGGGCCAAGTGGTTCGTCGGCTCGTCGAGCAGCAGGAGATCGAGCGGGCCGGCGGTCACGAGCCGGGCCAGTTCCAGCTTGCGGCGCTGCCCGACGGACAGCTCCCGTACGCGGACGGTCAGATCGGCGGCGCGGAACAGGCCGAGCGCGAGCAACGCGTCGGCGTGCTCGTCGGGGTGTCCCACCCGGTCGGCCGCGAACGCCGCGAGCAGCGTGCGGTCGTCACCGTGCACGGCGTCGACGAGCGCGCTCGACTGGCGGAGGAAACCGACCCTCGGTGCTCGGCGCACGGTACCGCTGTCCGGCGCCAATTCCCCTGCCAGCACCTGGAGAAGGGTGGTTTTGCCGGCGCCGTTCGGCCCGGTGACGAGCAGTCGGTCGCCTGCGGCGAGCTCCAGTTCCGGTACGGACAACCGCCCCTCGACCAGGACGTCCGTCAGATGCGCCGCTGTTGCCGTCCCCTCGCCAGTCGACGAGCCCTCGACGCGGCCCGTGAACCGCAGCGGCCGCGGGGGCGGCGGCACGGGGTCCTCGGTGAGCCGCTGCAACCGCTCGCGCGCGTTGCGGATGCGGCTTTGCGCACCGTGTGCCCGCGAACGCGCCCGGAAGGCCCCGGCGCCGCTGAACGCCCACGGCCCCTTGCGGGGTATCTCGGACAGCAGCCCGATGTTGGAGTCGGCGAGGCGCTGTTGCCGGGCCACCTCGTTGCGCCACTCCTCGTACTCCCGCGCCCAGCGGGCGCGAGCCGCCGCCTTGGCGGCGAGAAAGCCGGCGTATCCGCTGCCGTAGCGGTGTACCGTGCGCCGGTCCTGGTCCACTTCCAGAATCGTCGAGGTGACGCCCTCCAGGAACGCGCGGTCGTGCGTGGCCACGACCACGGTGCCCCGATGGCAGCGCAGCTGCTCCTCCAGCCAGGCCACGGCGCCGTCGTCGAGATCGTTGGTCGGCTCGTCGAGCAGCAGCAGTTCGGGGGTGGCGGCCAGCGTCGCGGCGAGCGCGAGCCGGGATCGCTGCCCACCGGAGAGGGTGCCCAGCGGACGCCCCCGGTCCAGCGGAGCACCCTCGCCGAGCCGACGCAGATTCGCCTCGACCCGGCGGTCCGCTCCGTGCCCGCCCCGCGCCTCGAACTCGGCCAGCAGATCGGCGTAGTGGTCGAACTCAGCCGGTCCGGCCGTGCCCAGCGCGGCCTCGGCGGACCGGATACGGCCCTCCAAGGCGCGCAGTTCGCCCAGTACGTGGTCCACGGCGTCGCCCACCCGCGCCGTGCCGGGCAGACCGAGGGTCTGGCCGAGGTGGCCGATCCCGCCCGGTGCCGTGACGGTCAGACTGCCGTTGTCGACCGGTTCCTGCCGGGCGAGCAGCCGCAGCAGAGTGGACTTCCCCGAGCCGTTGTCCCCGACGATTCCGACCTTCTCGCCCGGCCGGACGGTGAAGGAGACGCGGTCCAGTACAACGCGGTCGCCATAGCGCTTGGTCACCTCGACCAGGGCGAGCTGGGACCCGGCGGGCGCGACGGCCGTCACGGTGGTGGCGGTATCAGCAGTGCGCAAAAGCAGTCCTTTACGGGTGGGGGACGGAGCGCGCGGCCAGCAGAAACAGCAGCAGCAGAGACAGAGGCGCAGCAGCCGATTGCCGGCCGACGAACCAGAGATTAGACGATACGTGCCGTCTCGTCAATGCCGAATCAAGGAGCCGCGCAGCGCGGCGGCAACCGGCGCTCCGGGCACCGCAGTTGCTTGCGAAGGGCACTCGGCCGGCCGGGATCGGGCCGCGGTGGGGTTTGGCCCAGCGGTGCGGGTGTTACGCGTAGGCGAAGTGGTCGGAGTCGGCCCGGAGTGGACCCGGCGTGCCGCGGCGCACCCCGGGCGTACCTCCGGACTGACGGTTTCGGACCAGGAACCGGAACGTCGGCCCCCGCGTGCGGGACCGGTCAGTCGGCGGCGGGTCTGCCGAATTCCTCGATGAGCACCGGATACTGCTCCCCGCCGTGCCCGGCGGCGATCGAACGGTCGGCCATCTTCCTGATCAGTCTCGGCAGTTCGGCGTTGACGCCCAGCGCCTCGCTCTCCTCGATCAGATGGGCCATCGCCCGCGCGTCGGTCTCCAGAGCCGACACCTCGGCCGGGAAGGAGCCGCTGTCGATCTGCTCGGCATACCCGGGCAGCCATTGGGCCACACCGGTAGCGATCTGCCGGGCGAACGGCGCATACGTCGCGGCGTCCACGCCGACCGTCCGCAGCATGGCGGTTCCCTGGAGCCAGGCGTTCAGGACGCTCCACATCATGGCCAGACCGGCCACGTCGTACAGGGAGGCCAGCCCGTGGTCCGCACCGAGATAGGTGACGGTGCCGAGTGCGTCGAGCGTCGACTTGTGCGCCTCGAAGTCCGACTGCGGCCCGCTGTGCAGAATCACCGCCTCGGCGGTCCCGATCGCCTGCGGGACGGCCATGATCGCGCCGTCCAGATAGCGGGCGCCTCGCTGCCGGGCCCAGTCGGCGGTCTCCCGGGCCTGGGCCGAGTCGCCCGAGGTCAGGTTGATCAACGTTCTGCCGTCCAGCTGAATGTCGCTGCCGTCGAGCAGCTGGTGCACGGCCTGGTAGTCGGTGAGGCAGATGATCGTCAGTGGGCCTGCCGCGAGCGCGTCGTCGAGCGTGGGCGCCGACCGTGCGCCCTCGGCCACCAACTGGCGGGCCTTGGAGGCCGTACGGTTCCACACGGTCGTGGGGTGCCCGGCCTTGAGGAACGCGCCGGCCAGTGCCTTCCCCATCAGTCCGAGTCCGACGACTGTCACGGGTGTGTCGGGTTTGTTGTTCATGGCAGCATCGTCAACGTTGACACCGGTCTGAAGGTCAAGTGAGGTATTCGATGCTTATCGGGGAACTGAGCCGTCGGACGGGCGTCAACGCCCACCAGTTGCGCTACTACGAGGCCCAGGGCCTGCTGGAAGCGGACCGCGGCGCGAACGGCTACCGCGAGTACGACGAGAACGCCGTGCTGCGGGTGAAGCAGATCCGGCACCTGCTCGGCGCCGGACTGTCCTCCGAGGACATCGCCTATCTGCTGCCCTGCGCCTCCGGAGAGGTCCCGGAGCTGATCGGGTGTCCCGAGTTGCTGGCCGCGATGCGGTCACGGCTGCGGCGGCTGAACGACCAGATGAACGCGCTCGCCCGATCCCGCGACGCGCTCACCGACTACATCGAGGCGGCCGAGCGCACGGGTGCGGAGAGCTATCCGCCCTTCGACGGGACCGGCCTGGAGCCCGTCTCCGCCTGAGCGGACGGGGCACCCGCCCGGGCCGTCAGCCGTCGGCCGCCCGGGCGGCGCCGAGCGGGGAGCGGCGCTGATCGACGATTCCCTCGACGATTCTCATCAGCCGATCCCCCGCCTGGTCGATACTGCCGTTCTGCGTGCTGACCTGCGCGCCTTCGAGTACGAAGGTGATCTCGGCCGCGGCCTGCTCGGGGTCGGGCAGCCCGGCCTCGGTGCACATCCCGATCAGTCTGCGGGTCTGGCGGGCCTTGTGCTGCTCGATCACTTGCCGTGCGGGATGGGAGCGGTCGGGCAGCTCGGCGAGGGAGTTGATGAACGGGCAGCCACGGTGCGAGAGCGCCGGCAGTCCGTCGGCGATGAAGCGGGCCAGGCCCAGGATCTGCTCCCTGGGCCGGCCGGGGTGTTCGGCCTCGACCCGGTCGAAGGCCGCCTGGTAGTCGGCGGCGACGATCCGCAGCCACTCCGCGACCAGCTCGTCCTTGGTTTCGAAGTGCCGGTAGATCGCCATTTTGGTGGTCTCGGCCCGCTCGGCGATCGTCTGGACGCCCACCCGCCGGATCCCCTCACTTTGGAAGAGCTCTTCCGCCGCGTCGAGGATGCGCTCGCGAGGCGGCAACTTCGCCACCCTGCTCGGCCTTCTGGCGGTCGATGTCATGACTGCTCCGTGACGTCCGGTCGGCTGTGGGCTTCCCTCAACCCCCTGCTACGGTACCAGCCCGTTCCTTTTGATACCGCTAGGTATCATCTGGTACTAGTTGGTATCGTTCTTTCCATGGGGAGTGCCAGTGAGAGTGTCCGAGTACGTGGGCTTCGACGCGGTCGGGCTCGCGGAGTTGGTGGCCAAGGGCGAGGTGACCCCCGCCGAACTGGAAGCAGCGGCACGCGAGGCCGCGCACGCGGTCGATCCGCGGATCAACGCCGTCGTGGAGACCTGGCCGGCCGACGACGAGCCGGAACCCGGCAGCACACCACTGGCCGGGGTCCCCTTCCTGATCAAGGACATCGCAGTCACCATGGCCGGGAGGCGGACGGAGCTGGGCAGCCGGCTCGCGGCCGGCAACGTCGCCGGAGCCGACTCCGCCCTGATGCAGCGCTTCCGCCGCGCCGGCCTGGTGACGTTCGGGCGCACCTCGACACCGGAGATGGCCTACAGCATCACGACGGAACCGGTGCTCCACGGCCCGACCCGCAACCCCTGGGACCTGGCGCGGAGCGCGGGCGGATCCAGCGGCGGCGCGGGCGCTGCTGTCGCCGCCGGGGTGGTCCCGCTCGCACACGCCACCGACGCCGCCGGCTCGCTTCGCATCCCCGCCGCCTACAACGGCCTCTTCGGGCTGAAGCCCACCCGTGGCCGGGTGTCCATGGGCCCCGATGCCGACGAGGTCTTCAGCGGCCTGGCCGTGCACGGCAGCGTCAGCCGCACGGTACGCGACAGCGCGGCACTGCTCGACCGGATCCGCGGCCCGGAACCGGGTGACCCCTACTTCGCCCAGCAGCCGTCCCGGCCGTACGCGGAGGAAGTCACCCGCCACCCGGGCTCGCTGCGGATCGGTGTCCTCGCGCACTCATGGGGCGGCCGCCGCACCACCCCGCCGGTCGCCGACGCGCTCTCCCGCACCGTGCGTCTGCTCGAATCCCTCGGTCACCAGGTGGAGCAGGTCGAAGTCGGCCTCTCAGTCGGCTGGGAGGAGTTCGTCGAGGCCACCGCCCGGGTGATGACGGCGCATCTCACCTCCTCGGTCGACGAGCTGGCCGCCGCCTTCGACCGCCCCGTCGACTCCTCGACCCTCGAACCGGCGACCCTGGCCGGCTACCGGTACGGACAGCGGGTCGAAGGCGCCCGGTTCGTCGACGCGCTCGCGGTCCGCAACCGGGTCGCTCGAAGCCTGGCACGGTACTTCGCCGCGCACGACATCCTGCTCACCCCGACCCTGCCGGAGCTCCCCATGCCCCTGGGCAGCTATGCCGAGGGCGCCGAGGCGCTGGACGGCCTCGGCTGGATCGGCCGCCTCAACGACCGCTCACCGTTCACCATGGCGTTCAACATGGCGGGCACGCCCGCCATGTCGGTGCCCGTGACGGCCGACCCCGGGACGAGGCTCCCGATCGGTATGCAGTTCGCTGCCGGACACGGGCTCGAAGGCCGCCTGTTCCGCCTCGCCGGACAGCTTGAACAGGCGAGCCCGTGGTCGGCCCGGACCCCCACGGTGTGGGCAGGGGATCGACCGGGCCGCTGAGAAGCGCTCCCGGAGAGCCGGGCCCGGGGCCCGCCCCCCGCGCCGGGGCGGGGCGGGGGGGGGCCCGGGCCCGGGTCCATGGACCGACGGGGTGGTCAGCCGACGTCGCGGTAGGTCTTCCCGCTCGGGTTGGCGGCGGCACCGTCGTAGAGGCCGGTCGGGCTGGTCCCGGTCGAGAGCGCGAACCACGCGTAACGCTTCACGAAGTCCAGGCTCTCCAGCATCTTCGTCGAGGAGTTGATGAAAGCGGTCTGCTGCTGCTCGCTCGGGTAGCGGGGCTTGTCCTTGGTGAAATCGATGAGGGCGTACTCGGTCAGCCAGACCGGTTTCTTGTATCTGTCGTGGACGCGCTGCAGATAGTCGGCCAGCTGGTCGGTGGCGGCGGGGCCGAAGTCGGAGCCGTACCAGTGCACCGGGATGAAGTCGACGCGCAGATTGCGCTTCTCGGCCCCCTTCATGAACCGGTCGAGCCAGCCGCCCGGCTTGTCGGCGTCGGTGGCGACCGCCGGGGCCCCCAGGCTCAGGCCGGTCTTCTGCAGCCGGGGCCACAGGTCCAGGGCCTGCTCGGGCGTCATGTCGGCCTGCTGGGGCAGATCGGGCTCGTTGAAGGTCAAGAGCCTCTTGCCCTCTTGCGCGGCCTTGCTCAGCTCGGCGTCGGTGACCGAGCCGGGACCCCAGATCGTCGGAACGTACTCGACGCCCTCCGGCTTGGTCAGCCCGCCGCTGGTGGAGGTCCAGTTGTGGTACCAGGAGGCGCCGGAGTCGTTCAGCGCCCGGTCGGCGCCGTCGAGCGGGTTGAGCGCCACGCCCTTGCGGTGCCCGAGTGCGTGGTCATCGCCGGAGCCGGGATCGCCGTGGCCGGGCTTCGGCCCGGGGGGCGGTCCGGGCTTCCCGGAAGCGCCGGAGCCGTGGAAGGTGACGGTCAGGCCCTTGCACGTGCTGCACTGGCGCACGACCTGATTGCCTTCCTCGGTGTCGTGCTTGGACCAGGCGTACGCCGTGGGGCACTGCTTGGTGAGCGCCTCGCTGTAGGCGGTCTTCGCGTCCCGGTTCGGGTTGACGCACACCAGCCGCTTGCCCGTGGCCTGGTCCTTGGTCAGGTTCTCGGCCGGGCAGTGGGCCAGCAGATCGGTGGGGCAGCCCACCGAGGCGCACTCCCCGCCGTTCTCGGGCGGGGCCACACCGTCAGGGGTGATGGTGATCGACGACGAGACGGCGTTGACATAGCTGACGTTGTACCAGGGCGCCGCCGAATCGGCCGGGTCGAAATTGAACTCGGCCAGACTGACGGGCTGTTCCCCGGTGCTGCAGCGGTCGGCGTACGGCCCGCAGTCGCCCACGGCACAGTGGAACGTGCTGCCCTCCTGCCCGCCGCAGCCCTGGCGGGCGAAGAACTTGCCGCGCCAGTGCCCGGCGTCCGAACGCTCGGGGACGGTGACCGTGGCGGACTGCCCCGGGTCCAGCACCGGCAGTCCGGTCAGCGGCTCAGAGCCGTCGGCGTTGACGGTCGCCCCCACCCAGATGCGGTTGTCCGTCTTGTTCCGCAGGGTGACGGTGTGCTCGGCGTCACCGGCGGCAGCGGCCCCGGTGACGTGCTCCTCACGGTCGTCGGACGGCCCTCGCAGCTGTGCCGAGGTCATCGCCGACACACCGGCGACGACCAGCAGAAGAGCCAGCAGGAGGGGTCGGAATGATCGGAACGGTCTCAGCGGTCTCACACGCACAGAACACGCCTCTCGGGTCAGTAGCGTCGATGCACGCACCCACGGATGCACGCGGCGGACGGTTCACCCATGAGCGGCTCTTCTCGGCCGGACCGCGCGGAAACCGGGTTCGGCTCCGGGCCCGACCAGGAACCGGGAGGCGTTGCGCAGGGCCGGGAGGGCGGCTGCGGGCAGTGCGGCGCGTCACCGGAACCGGGGTGCGGTCACCGGGCCACGGCCAGGCAGTACTCCTCGTCGGTGGCCAGCAGCGTTCCGATGGGTGTCCGCGGCCGTGATGACGCCGTCGTCCAGGACGAGGACACCGTGAGTGGATTTGCGCGCGTCACCGTGACAACCGTTCGACGGCCGCCGGGGTGACAGGGGTGAAGAAGTTCACGAGGTTGCCGTCGGGGTCCCGGAACAGCAGGGACCGGTTGCCCCAGGGCATGGTGGTGGGCTCCTTGACGAAGTCGGTGACGAAGCCGGTCAGGTTCCGGTGCACGCGGTCCACGTCCTCGACGAGGAACTCGGTGATCACGCTGTGGTTGTCCGCCGGGCGGGCAGAGCCAGGGGCGAACAGCGGGACGGTGCGGCTGTTCGCGATCGCGAGGGTGGCGCCCGCGGTCTTGAGTTCGGCGAAGTCCTCGGTGGCCCATATCGCCTGCACCCCTGTGGCACGCTCGTAGAACTCGACGAGGCGTGCCGCGTCGTCGGTGATGATGCGGATCGAGACGAAGTCCATGGAAATCTCCTTGGTTGTACCGGAGGCGATGCACGTCGCAGGTTAGGAGAGATAGTGGACAGAATCGGTCCACTATTCGCGTTACGTTGTGCATATGCCTCGACCCACCGGCCGCGTGCTGACGCTCCTGGAACTGCTGCAGTCGGGCGGCACCCGGACGGTGGCCGAACTCGCCGACCGGCTCGGCGTCGAAGGGCGCACCGTGCGGCGGTATGTGGACCATCTGATCGACCTGGACGTGCCCGTCGAATCGGTGCGCGGCCGCTACGGCGGGTACCGGCTCGCTCCCGGATACCGATTGCCTCCGCTGATGCTCAACGACGACGAGGCACTGGCCGTGCTGCTCGGCCTGATCGCCGGCCGCCGAGCAGGGTTGGCGACGACGCAGCACACCGCGAACGAGACGGCGTCGGCGAAGATCCGGCGAGTGCTGCCGCGGCATCTCACCCGTCGGCTCGACACACTCCTGGAAGCCCTCGCCTTCACGGAACAGCCCGGCGAGTTCGAGGCCCCGGACGCCGGCGTCCTGCTCACCCTCGCCGATGCCGTGACCCACCGCCGCCCGGTCTCGATCCGCTACACCGACCGCGACGGACGGCGCAGCGAGCGCACGCTGCACGCGTACGGGATCGTCGCCCATGCGGGCCGGTGGTACGTCACGGGCCAGGACGCCCGGCTCGACGAGGACCGCACCTTCCGGCTCGACCGCATCGCGGACGCGCGGACGATGCCGGGCTCTTTCGACGTGTCCGGCGGCCCCGACCCGGTACAGCGCGTGCTGTCGGGGTTCGCCACTGCTGAGTACCAGCATGAGGTGACCTTGCGGATCCACGGGACAGTCGAGCAGATCCGGGCCCATCTTCCCGCAGGTGTCGCGAGGCTGGAGGAGCACGAGCCGGCGGCAGGCGGGGACCGGGCGGCCGAGCGCTGGCTGCGTGCCGAGCTACGGGTGGCACGGCTCGACTGGCTGCCTGCGGTACTCGCCTCGCTCGACCGGCCGTTCGTCATCGAGCGCCCCGACGAACTGCGCGACCTCGTCACCGCGTTCGCCGACCGTCTCGCGTCCTACGCCCGCCAGGCCTGACCGCAAGGCACCGCCAGGAACAGGGCGCCGCCGAGCCGCTGGGCGGTCCCCGACGCCCGTCCGTCCGGGACCGCCCGGCCCGGCGGGCAGGTCACGACGGCACGGGCGAAGCGGCCGGGAGTTCCTCGGTTCCGCCGAAGTCGGTGCACCCCTCATCGCCCGACTTCAGCTCCCAGCACGCCCTGACCTGCTGCGGGGTCGGAGCGCCCAGCATGAAGGTGAAGGCCGCGAGATTGGGGTCGTCCGGCACGACCTCGTCGTACCGGCGCTCGTCCTTCCGCACCAGTTCGATACGGTCACCGGGTGTCGCGGACTTGATGCGCGCCCAGGCGGCACGGCATGCGCTGCTGTAGCGCAGCTCGACGTAGGACTTCCCCACCCGTTCGCTGGCCGATGTCCAGGCGTCCCCGCCGCAGCCCTTGTCGACGGGGTCCTTCCCGTTGCAGGAGTCCCCGTGGCAGCTGACCCGCACATCCTCGACGGGAAGTTTCGAGGCGTCGGCCCCCTCGCGGCTGCCGTTCTCCTGCGACGTCGCCCCACCGGCGAAGGCGAAGGCGGCGAGGGCGCCCGCGACGGTGAGGACGGCTCCCAGCGCCACGGCGACGGCCCTGCCCGTCGGCCGGCGCCCACGCCCGGGCGGCGTGCTTCCGGGGGCCGTGCTGCCGGGGGCCGTCACCGGCCGGTCCGAGACCCCCGTCTGCCCCGCCGCTTCGGTCTCTCCCGCCCCGGCTGCGCTGTCCTCGCGCCCGGTTCCGCCCCGGTCGCTCCACGCGGCCTCCGCGAGCTCCCAGCGGGCCAGCAGCTGCTCGGGGTCCGTACCCGCCCGGGCCGCGAGGGCCTCCACGGCCCGCGAGGGCGGGAGCCGGCTGCCGTTGAGGCAGCGCTCCCAGGAGGACTTGCTGTAGGCGGTGGCTTCGGCGAGCTGGGCGAGCGTGAGGCCTGCCGAGTCCTTGGTACGGCGCAGCTCCTCGACGAAGCGCCGCACATCCAGTTCGAGTGCGTCGGGTAGTGCCTTCCACCCACTCATCGGCGTGCGGCCCCTCCTTCGGATCGTCCCGGCGCTGACCGTCTCGGCCCCGATGCACTGGCAATTGTGCATACGTCCTGGTTCCCTGTCCCGGCGTGGCGGACAACGGTCACCGGGTGGGGAGAGGATGTTCCCATGTCTCGACGCATGGTTCGCCTCCTCACCCTCTTGGTAGCGCTCACCGGAACGGGCTGTTCCGCCGACAGCAGCGACGCCTCGCCCACCCGGAAGGCCGACTCGGCGTCTCCGTCGGTGGCGGGGGGTCACCTTTATGTGCGGGGTGGCGGCACGGTCACCGACGACTGGGACGACGAGGGCCTTCTGGGCGAGAACCTGCCTGTCCGCAGCGACTTGGCGGCGATGTGGCAGACGGTCCTGTGGGCGGACGGATATCTCGACCGTTCCCGGATCGACTGCCACTACTCGAAGCGCACCCGCCGGGCGACGCGCGCCTGGCAGAGCAACCATGCGCTGCCCGCCGACGGCATCGTCGGTCCGCAGTCCTTCGGGCGGGCGACCGAGCGGCTTTCCCGGCGCGGTGGAATGGTCGTCTTCAAGGGCGAGCGGCACGAGGTGCCCTTCAAGCTGGCCCGCGACGGAAGGTATCTGGTCGAGGACTCGGGCACCTACAAGCCGCTGCGGCGGGACAGGCCCACCCTGCGGGTGTGCGACAGCGCCACCCGTTGAGCCCGTGCCCTTCGGCCGGCCGGGCGTTCCCTCGGTCCGTCCGGCACCTCGCCGGGCCCGCCCATCGCCCGGTCAATCCGTCCAGGCACGCTTCCCGGCGTCCACGCAGGAGTGCCTGTCCGCGATGACGGCGCACACCTGCACGTTCGAGCCGAGGTTCTCGGGCGCCGGCGCCATCGCCGTACGTCCGTCCTGGGAGTCCTCCCACAGCTGTCCGGCGCCGGGGGCGCTCAGCGAGATGCCCTTCACATCGTTCGCGGGCGTCACCGCGCCCCACACCGCCGCGCACCGGATGCTCCGGTAGACCTCGATGCGGTGGTTCCTGATGTCGTAGCGGCCCACCACCCGCCCGTCCGCCTGGCAGCCCGCCCGTACCGGGTCACGCCCTTCGCACGCCTCTCCCCGGCAACGGGGACGCACCTCGTCGGCCGCGGGGCCGGCGGCCTCGGACGGGAGCGGAAAGGGCCAGGCAGGCCGTCCGATGCCTCTGCCCGACGCGTCAGGTACGCACGCCAGCAGCACAAGGGAGGCGAGCGCGACCGACCATCGGGCCGCTCGGACGGCGACGGACCGGGCGCCGGGGCCGCCCGGGGCCCGCCACCCCGGCACGGCTGCGGTGTTCGGCCCCGCTCCACCGGACACGCCGGTAGCGGCGGTACCGGCGGAAGTCGCCGCGACACCGGGAGCGGCCGGGGCGGCCGGGGCCGTCGGCACCGGCTTGGTGCGCGCACGCCGGCGGTTCGCCTCCTCCCACGCCTCGTTCGCCGACTCCCACTGCACACTCAGCCGGACCAGCAGGCGGCGTTCGGTCCCCGAGAGCTTCGCGAGTGCTTCGACCGCCTCCCACGGGGGTAGGGTCACCGCGCTGAGGTAGCGCTGCCAGCTGGACGCGCTGTAGGGGGTCTTGGCCGCGAGGGCGGTATAGCTCAGGCCGCTGCGGTCCTTGAGCAACCTCAGCCGCTCCACGAGCCGACGCACTTCCGGCCGCACGTCCTGAGGCAGTGGACGCCAGCGTCCCATCGTCTTCTCCCCTCCCCGAGCGCGGCCGTCACACCGGGCGCCTCCCTCCCGGGTCCGGCCGGCCCCAGTGTCTCCCACCGTGCTCACGCGACCGACCCAGCGTCCCACGGCAGTGTCATCCCGGGCCACATCACCGCTGGTCACAGCGCTGGTTTCCCATTCTGCTCCAGGTTGGGGCCGCCGCGTTCCGCTGTCGCCGATCACGGCTCAGGCTGGTCACCGAGCCGGTCGGGACGGCACTGCCGACCGGAGCGAACAGACGGACAGAGAGCGAGGGTCGGGGTGCATCGGTTTCACGTACGGGTGCTGGGGCCACTGGAACTGGACCGGGACGGGGAGCCCGTAGCCCTGCCGAGAGGGAGGCAACGTACGCTGCTCGCCACTTTGGCGCTGCGCCCCGGCAGCTCGGTACCGACCGGCGTGATCGCTGACCGGCTGTGGGACGAACGGCCTCCGGCCAGCGCCCAGGTGACCATCCGCAACCACGTCAAACGGCTGCGGCGGCTGCTGGACCCGGCGGCCCGTACGCCTGTCGTCCCGTTCGAGGGCGGCGGCTACCGGCTCGCCATCGCCGACGCGGATGTGGACCTGTACCGCTTCCGGGACCTCACCGGGCGGGCCGCCGCCACCGCGGACCCCGAGCAGGAGGCACGGCTGCTGCGGCAGGCCCTGGCACTGTGGCGCGGTCCCGCGCTGGGTGACGTCGACAGCGCCTCCCTGCACCGGGAGGTCGTACCGACGCTGGCGGAGGAGTACGCACAGGCTCTGCACCGCCGGATCCGCCTCGACATGCGGCGGGGCGCCCACGCAGAGGTGATCACGGAGCTGCGGCGCCTGGTGAGCGAGGACCCGCTGCGGGAGCGCTTCTGGGCGCAGCTGATGCGGGCGCTGCACCACACGGGCCGGCGGGCGGAGGCCCTCGTGTGCTACGAGCAGTGCCGGCGGGCGGTGGCGGACGCCCTCGGCGTGGAGCCCAGCGCGGAACTGCGCGAGCTGCACCAGCGGTTGCTCGCCGGGGACGCCGCCGCCCTTCGGCCCGGACCTTCCGCGGCAGGGCCGGGCCGAAGGGTGCCTCGGCAACTTCCGCCCGAGGTCGCACACTTCACCGGCCGCTCACACCATCTCGCAGCCCTCGACATGGTCTGCGCACCCGCCGCGGGGCGGTCGCCCGCCGGTCTCGTGGCACTGGTCGGCGAGGCCGGTGTGGGCAAGACCGCACTGGCCGTGCGCTGGGCACACCGGGTACGCGAGTCGTTCCCGGACGGCCAGCTCCATGTCGACCTGAGGGGATACGCGCCCGACGCGCCGCTGTCTCCATCCACGGCACTCGCCACGCTGCTGTCCGGGGTGCACGAGGGTCCGCTGCCGGAGGGAGCCGACGCCCGTGGTGCGCTGCTGCGCAGTGTCCTGTCCGGCAAGCGGGTCCTCGTACTGCTGGACAACGCCCGCGACGCCGAACAGGTGCGCCCGCTGCTGCCGGGCGGAGACCACACGGTCGTGGTCACCAGCCGCAACCAGCTGCGCGGGCTGGTGGCCAAGGAGGGCGCCCACCGCCTGCCGGTGGACCGGCTCACGGCCGCGGATGCCGCCGCCCTCCTCGGCGAGTTGATCGGGCACCACCGCTGTACGGCCGAACCGGAAGCCACCGCGCGGCTCCTGGTCCGTGGCGCCCGACTGCCGCTGCTCCTGCGGAACATCGCGGAGCGGGTGAACCGCTATCCCCGGGCGCTCCTCGCCGAGGTGGCCGACGCGTTGTACGACGGGGATGGTCCGGCGGGGGTGCTGTGCGCGCCCGGGGCCGCGGCCGATCCGTCCGCGCTCGTGTCGTGGACCTACCGCACACTTCCCCCCGAGGCGCGGCGGCTGCCCGTCTCCCGCACGGAGGCGCCCGTCCGGAAAGGGTGGTCGGTCCCCGGGCCGCCGCCGCCGTGTCGGGCGCCTCCGTGCGGGAGACGGGCAGGCTCCTGGACAGCCTTGCCGAGGTGAACCTGCTGCTGCAGTGGACCCCGTACGAGTTCGAACTCGACGCCCTCAGCACCTCCCGGGCGCGGGCCGACAGCGCGGCACGGCCACCTCACCCCGGCGTCAGCAGGGCCGTCTCGGTGGGGGCGATGTCCGGACGCAGGATCTCGGCGGCGCCCGCACGGAACAGCGCGATCTCGGTCGGCTCCAGCGACGCCGTCACCTGAGCCGCGTACTCCCCCGCCACCGGCAGCACCGCCTCGGCGAAGGAGGCGCCCAGCGCGAGCAGGGCGTCCAGGTCGTGCCAGAAGCCGCCGTGCCGGGGCGCCTGACGGCGCACATGCACGGTGGTGCACCAACGGCCCGCTCCCTCCCTGGCCGGCAGCGGCGGTGCACGCCGCACATCGCAGATCAGCGCCTGCGGGCCGTGGTCCACGCCCGGCGGTCGCGGAGCGCGGGAGGGCCAGGAGCCGGGATCGTCCTCCAGCGCCAGCCGGTCCCCGGCCGCGTCACGCAGCGTCGCCCACAGGGCGGGAGTGCGGGTGGCGGCTGTGACGTGCGCACCCACCGCCAGCAGCCGACAGGCCAGGAGCCGGCCGAAGAGGGATTCGCCCAGCACCCCGATCCGCACTCCCACAGCCCGCAGGGTGACGGAGCGCCCCGAGCGGTCGGTGCCCAGATGGATGCCGGCGAGTGCGTCGTACAGCGGGAACCCGGAGGCTCCCTCGGCGCCTTCGCCTGCGGGTCCGGTGTGCCAGCGGGCGGCGGGCAAGGCGGCGAGCCCGGGTTCGAGGGACCGGGGCCCGCCCCGGGACGGGCGGGGCGCGGGCCTTGTCGTGTGCGGGGGCGTGTTCACCGTTCTCCCATCCCGACCGAGAAGCCGGTCGTCTCCACCAGCGACCGTCCGGGAACGCCCAGCGGCAAGGTAGCCACCAGGCCGTCCTCCTGGCCGCCCGGCAACAGGCCGGCTGCGCCGGCCTCGCGCACCAGCAGGTCGCGGGCCAGGGCGGCCCGCTGGGCGAGGGGGCTGACCAGCCGCACCGCGGTGCGCACCTCGACCACCGGCTCGTCACCGTCTCCGCAGGCACTGGAGTCACCGGGAGCCACGGTCGCCGCGACCACAGCACGCTCGGGCTGGGACTCGGCGACCGCGGTGAGGAGTCCTGACCAGTCGTCGGCCGAGCGGACGTCGGCGACGGCCGTGCAGTGCGTCATGGACGCTCCCGCCCAGCACTCCGGCGTCACCTGCCCGCTCCCCTCCGGATCGCCCACCTCCCTCAGCAGCGCCTGTACCGCGGCGGCGTCCAAGGGCTCGGCCGGCGCGCCCGCCCGTGCCAGCCGGGCCCGCAGCCGCGCGGTGGCGGCGACGGTCGCGGCGCGTGCGCCCACGGCCCCGCCGCCCCTGTGTTCGGCGGCCTCGGGCGCTTCCCAGGGCTCGTACCGCAGGACGAGCCAGGCACGCACCGCCACCAGGTGCCGCCGCGCGGGGAGTTGGCGATAGGCCATGGCCGGCTCGAAGCGCTGTCGGAGGTCCCAGGACGGCAGGCCGTGCTGCTCCACCAGCAGTTGCACGGCGGCAGGGCGCACCGGGTCGTTCCGTAGCCAGGTGGCCAGCAGGCCCGCGGGCAGGCCGGGGTACACGCCGTCGGGAAGCCGCAGTACGGCGGCGAAACCACGCCCGTCGCACGCGACGCCCACCGGCGGCCCGTTGCGGTCGGGAACCGAGGTGACCTCCAGGGCGGGAAAGAGGAACCCGGCGAGGCCGAGGTGCTCCGGGCCCCGGTCGTGCGGCGTGCCGTCCGCCCGGGCGGCCTCGGCCGGCCCGGATCTGGCCCGGTACCGGGGAGCGGGAGCAGCTGAAGCGTCGAAGGTGCCGCGGCGCAGCCACCGCACCAGATGTCCGCCGGCCGTCCGGCCCCGTACGCGCAGCAGCGTGAGTCCTGTGAGGAGAACGCCCGCGCCGGCCAGTACGCCCCCGCCCGCGCCGCCGAGGGCGCCTCCGGCGGCGGCGCAGCCCACGGCCGCCTGCAGTGCGACGAGGCGGCCCCGCCGCACGCGCCGGTGCCATGGCACCGA
>NZ_JAGPXJ010000086.1:0-31859 GCF_018070605.1 Streptomyces sp. B15 | reverse complement strand
ATCCGGCCTCCGCCGAGGACTTCGATGTCCCCGGTCGCGCGGGCCAGGCGGATGTCGCCGAGGTCGGTCCTGAGGTCGGCAGCCGCCACCTCGTCGACCTGGAGGTCGCCGAACCCCGTCTTGAGCGTGACGTCCCCCAGGCGGCCTTCGCAGAAGAGGCCGCCCATGCCCGAGGTGGCCCGGACATCCGATCCGGCGGGCAGTTCGACGCTCACCTCGATGGCGCCCGGCTTGCCGAACAGGGACCGCTTCCTGGGCGTCTTGACGGTGAGGCGGCCGCCCGAGCAGGTGACCTGCGTCTGCTGCACGGCGCGTACGTCGTTGTCGTCGGATCCGTTGCGCGGCAGCACCTCCACGACCGTGTCGGTGCGCTCGCCCGCGCTGATGCGGACGGTACCGACTTCCAACTCGAAGGTGGCGGAGATCGGTTCCGGGGTCTCGAAAGCAGGCATGGCTGTCTCGTCCTCTTGGCTTGGGTGGGTGATCCCGCTGGTGAGGCGGGTGAGGAGTGACGTCGGCCGGATCGGCGACCGGCCGGTGACGGAGGGGCAGGGGCCGGGCGTGCGGCCCTAGCGGACCCAGCCGGTGAAGCCCCGGCCGCCCGAGTCCTTGCCGCGGCCCGGCGAGCTCGGGCGCTCCGCGCCGTCGAGGGCGGTGGACACCGCCCGCACCAGCCAGGCGTTGACCGACAGCCCCTCCGCCGCAGCGGCGCCCTCGGCGCGGGCCTTGAGGTGCGCGGGGAGGCGGAAGTTGATCCGGGCCATGGTGCCGTCGTCGGCGTCGGCGGGATGGGGTGGTGGGGGCGCGGCAGCGGCGGGTTCCGCGACCGGCTCCCGCACCTCCGGGAACGGCTCGGGGGCGGGTGGCGCCGTCACCACGAACTCCGGGTCGAGCCCGCGCAGCCGTACGTCGACCGAGCCCGGCGCCAACTCCCGGGTGACCTCGCCCATGGCGGCGGACAGCGCGTTGAGGAGGGTCAGGCGGGCGGCCGACTCCAGGGGGGCGGTGAGCCGCTCGGCGAGGGCGCGGGCGTCGTCGCCGCCGGCGTCAGCGGCGACCGCGAGTTCTTCCCGGAGGTTGTCGACGTAGGGCGTGAGGTCCATGGCGCCATCATGGCACATTCATGGCGCCATGGCGAGCCATCCTGGCTCCCGTTCGCCCCTCGGCGTCTTTGTCGGCTCTGACCTGTACTCCTCTCCTTTCGGTGGGGGAGTCGTGGTGTTCGCCTCGGTGTGGAGATGTGCTGTGCGGGTGCCATGGTGATGCCATCGTGGCACCACCTCGGCAGGCAGGCTGGTGCCACCGCGTCGGTGAAGGCTGCGCGCGATGCCTGCCGTCCCGGTCCTCCGGTGAGCCCGGGGCCGGCTCGCCGGAGGCGGTGTACGTCCACAGGGTGCGGCGCGGTGAGGCGGTCGTCCCCGGATCCGCCGGACACGGCAGCCGGACTGCCCGGGTGGGTCATGTGGCGCCGCCCCTCCCCGGACACCCTCCGGTGGAGGTCCCTCCGTCGTTTTCCCTTGAGGCGCGAAATGCCGCGGCGCGCTTGGGCGGGAAACCTGACCACCGCTTTCACTCTCACGAGGGCATTGTCCGACCGCGACGGCCATCCCGCCGAGGGGACAACACTGATGTGTCCATGCTCCTCGGAGAATACGAGGCGGAGCCGGAAAGGACACCGGAGAGGAAGCCCGCGATGGCCAAAGACAACTGTGTGACACTCAGCTGCTGTTGCCAACCCACCACTGTGTGCATCAGGTCCACGGAGACCCGGGAGATCCACCTCGTCTCGAACCGGGCCGAGGAGACCGGCGGTCAGATCGACCCGGCGTGGACCTGGAGCCCGGAGCCGGACCAGTCCACGTGGTACCCCATGTACCACGCACCGCCGAACGGGTGCTGGACCCTGCAGGACACCTACCCGGACCCGGCCGGGCGCGCCCACTGGGTGACCCCCCCACCCCGACAACGGCACGGCCGGCACCAACAGGCCCGGCGAAGGCCCCGGTCTGCAACCGGTGCCCGTCAACTGGATCGCCAAGGTGCCGTTCGAGATCCCGGCGGCCGCGGACCTGGACTCGATCCGTTTCCAGGCGACGGTCCTGGGCGCAGACCAGCAACTCCCGGCCTACCGGCTCAACGACAGCGCGTGGATGCCCACCAACACCGGCACTGATGCTGTCGGAAATTTCCAGCCGCCGCCCTTCACCTTCTCCGCCCAACTGCTCCCCGGGGCGAGGGCGGGAGCCAACACACTCTTCCTGAGGATCCGGGAAACGGTCATCGGGTCGTCGGCCGGGCTCATGGCCCATCTGATCGCCACCTACCAGGTTCCCGGGAACGAGCAGCGTTCCTGGACCCGCATGGTGTGCTGCGACGACTCGGTGTACTACATCGACGAGGACGGGCAGCGGCAGGAGACGCTGCCGGAGTCCTTCAGGATCGTTCCGTGCGGGTCGCATCCGACCCCGCTGGTGCTGCGCGACGAGAACGGCCCGTTCCTGCGGCATGTGTCGTACGGCCCGAGCGGCGAAGTCGTCGTCCGCGACACCGATCTCGACGGTGCGCCCTACGACCCGAGCGGCACGGTTCGCGCCAACAGCGACCAGTGATCGGCGTTTCAGCGACCAGTGCTCGGCGCGGGTGGGGCGGATGCCCCGTCGACGCTGACGGGTGGCGCCCACCAGGCGCCACCCCGCACGCGTTTCGCCACCGTCAGGCCGACGAGTTCAAACGTTGGCGCAGGGTGGCGGCGAAGTCCTGAGCCATCTCCAGGCGGGCGCGCAGCGTCTCGCAGCGTGCGTCGGCCACCTCGCGGTACGCATCGAGCCTTGCGCGCAGCCGCTTTCGCTCCTCGTCCGTGGGCGGGTCGTCCGTCGCGGCGATCCGGTCGGTGATCTCCAGCAGGTCCCGCATCTCCTCCAGGGAGAAGTCCAGCGGCTTCATCCGGCGGATGACCATCAGTCGTTCGACATCGGCCTCGGTGTAGAGCCGGAACCCGCCCTTGCTCCGGGCCGAGGGGATGACGAGACCGACTTCCTCGTAGTGGCGGATGGTGCGCAGCGACAAACCGGTCCGTTCGGCAACCTCACCGATCTGCATCTGCCGCTCACTCATCGCCGTGCCTTCTCCTTCTGCTGTCCGCCTGGTTGCGACATCGTGACGCTCTCGGGCGCGCGTGGTGTCAATCACAGGATGTCGAGGCGGGTTCACCTGTGATCCACGATCCGGAGCCGCACTCTTCCCTCACGTCAGGGTAGAGTGTTCACGTGTTCGCCTCCGCCGGCCAGTCGTCTTCGCTGTCCAGCACACGGTAGAGGCGATCCCGCCGTGGCAAGGGCCCCGACCGGGCCTTGGCGGCACCCGAGTCTTCCGGGCAATGATGCCCGATCGGCAACCGCGCGGTTGCCGTCCTGGTCCGGCGAGGCCCCCGCTGAGGCGGCCGGGCCGCCGGGGGTTCCCACTCCTTGCGGAGTCAGTACGACGTGTGTGCGTCCATGGCCTGGACGCACGCCCGAACAGAAACGGTCGCATGTCCTCACCGCTGTCCGAAGCTGCCAAGCTGCGCCTGTCCAAGCCGGAATGGCTCGCCTCTCCCAGGGTGCTGCGCACCGAGGTGCTGGCCGGTCTGGTGGTGGCCCTCGCGCTGATCCCCGAGGCGATCTCCTTCTCGATCATCGCCGGCGTCGACCCTGAGGTCGGCCTGTACGCGGCCTGCGTCATGGCGGTGGTGATCTCGTTCGTCGGTGGCCGCAAGGCCATGATCTCGGCCGCCACCGGAGCCGTGGCTCTTGTGGTCGCCCCGCTGAACAGCGAGTACGGGCTGGGCTATCTGGTCGCCGCCGTCATCCTCGGCGGCGTCTTCCAGATGATCCTGGGAGCTCTTGGCGTCGCCAAGCTGATGCGGTTCGTCCCCCGCAGCGTGATGGTGGGCTTCGTCAACGCGCTGGCCATCATGATCTTCATGGCCCAGGTGCCGGAGATGACCCATGTGCCGTGGCCGGTCTACCCGTTGATCGCCGCGGGCCTGGTGCTGATGGTCCTCTTCCCGAAGATCACCAAGGTGGTACCCGCACCGCTGGTGTCCATCATCATCCTGACGGTGATCACCGTCGCCGCTGGTATCGCCGTGCCCACGGTCGGCGACAAGGGCCGGCTGCCCAGCTCCCTTCCCGTCCCCGGCCTGCCCGATGTGCCCTTCACCCTGCACACGCTCACCGTCATCGCCCCCTACGCGCTCGCGCTCGCACTGGTCGGGCTCATGGAGTCGCTGATGACGGCCAAGCTGGTCGACGACATCACCGACACCCACTCCAACAAGACCCGTGAGTCGATCGGCCAGGGCATCGCCAATGTCGTCACCGGCTTCTTCGGCGGCATGGGCGGCTGCGCCATGATCGGCCAGACCATGATCAACGTGAAGACGTCCGGCGCGCGCACCCGCCTGTCCACCTTCCTGGCCGGGGCCTTCCTGCTCCTGCTGTGCATCGTCTTCGGCCCGGTGGTCTCCGACATCCCCATGGCAGCGCTCGTCGCGGTCATGGTCCTGGTGGCCGTCGGCACCTTCGACTGGCACTCGATCCAGCCCAGGACGCTCAAGCGCATGCCGGTCGGCGAGATCGCGGTCATGGCCATCACGGTCGTCGTGGTGGTCGCCACCGACAACCTCGCCATCGGTGTCGTCGTCGGCTCGATCACCGCCATGGTGATCTTCGCCAAGCGCGTCGCCCACCTCGCCGAGGTGTCCGGAGTCGTCGACCCGGAGGGCAAGCAGGTCGTCTACGCCGTCACCGGCGAGCTGTTCTTCGCCTCCTCCAACGACCTCGTCTACCAGTTCGACTACAAGGACGACCCGGACGACGTCGTCATCGACCTGTCCGACGCACACATCTGGGACGCCTCCTCCGTCGCCGCCCTCGACGCGGTGGAGACCAAATACGCCCAGCGCGGCAAGAAGGTCACGATCATCGGCCTGAACGCGCCCAGCGCCGACATGCACCAGCGCCTGGCCGGACAGCTGACCGGCAGCCACTGAACAGGCCCACCGCCCGGCCCCCTACGCCTGGTGCCTGTCTCCGGTGATACGCGGCCGTCGACGTGCTGGACGGGGCCCGGGTCACCACTGGAGCTCTTCAAGGATGAGCCTTGCGGCGGCACCGGGGGCTGAAACCCCCGGATTCTCCCCAGGTGCGGTCGGGGTGGGTCGCCGGGCCGGAGGGGGCCGGTGCCCCGCCACGGATACCAAGGACAGACGGGCGTATAACCTGGGAAAATGCTCTCCGAAGTCACAGCCACGCGCTACGTCACGGCACTGCGCGAGGGCGGTTCGCTCCCCGGTCTGGTCGAGGCCGACGACCTGGGGACCTATGTCATGAAGTTCACCGGCGCCGGGCAGGGCCGTAAGACGCTGGTGGCCGAGGTGCTGTGCGGCGGGCTCGGCCGACGGCTCGGCCTGCGGGTGCCCGAACTGGTGCATGCCTGGCTCGACCCGGTCATCGGGTTGTCCGAGCCCGACGAGGAGGTCCAGCAGCTGCTGAAGGCGAGCGGCGGGCTCAACCTCGGCATGGACTTCCTGCCCGGCTCGCTGGGCTTCGACCCGCTGGCCTACCAGGTGAGCCCCGAGGAGGCCGGGCGGGTGGTGTGGTTCGACGCGCTCGTGAACAACGTCGACCGCTCCTGGCGCAACCCCAACATGCTGGTGTGGCACGGTGATCTGTGGCTGATCGACCACGGTGCGACGCTGGTCTTCCACCACAACTGGCCGGCCGCGCAGGCCGCCGCCGAGCGGCCCTACGACGCCTCCGACCACGCACTGGCCCCCTTCGCACCGCTGACCGACCAGGCCGCGGCCGAGCTGGCGCCGCGGGTCACCGAGGAGCTGCTGGCCGAGTGCGCCGCCGAGATTCCCGACGAGTGGCTCGTGGACGAACCCGGGTTCGCCGGCCCGGACGAGGTACGCGTCGCGTACACCCAGGTCCTGGCCTCCCGCGCCCGTACGATCCATGAGCGGATCACGCTCGGCGAGCCGAGCAAGGACGGGCCCTCGCAAGCGCCGGGGTGGCTCACCGGGAAGGGCGGCGGTGCCAAGTGACGCGGATTCGTACGGAAACAGGTGCGCGTGGCGGTCGCGGCGATCTCGATGTGTTCGAGTACGCGCTGCTGCGTGTTGTTCCCCACATCGAGCGGGGGGAGCTGATCAACGCGGGCGTTCTCGTCTACTGCCGGGCACGCTCCTTCCTCGCCGCGCGTACCCATCTCGACGAGGACCGGCTGTACGCCCTCGACCCGTGCGCCGACGTCCAGGGTGTGCGGGCAGCACTGCACGCCGTGGAGGGGGTGTGCGACGGGGGGCCGCAGGCGGGGCAGGCGGCCGGGGACGATGTGGGCCGGCGCTTCCGGTGGCTGGTCGCGCCGCGCAGCACGGTCGTCCAGCCCGGACCGGTGCACACCGGGCTGACCGCGGACCCGGAGGCCGAGAGCGAGCGCCTGCTGGATCTGCTGGTGCGGTGAGGCGCACGGGGGGCCTCCCCACCGGGAGGCCGGGCCGGGTCAGGGGCGGCGTCGGCCGTGGCCGGGGCCTTCCCGCTCCGCCCGTGGGCGGGCGTTGACACCGCATCGCCCGCCCCATAGCGTCACGACTGCCAAAGGTACTAAGCGGTTGCTCACCCACTCAGGCCGAGGAGAGACCAGCATGTCCAGCACCGAGCAGCGAGTCGCGATCGTGACGGGCGCCGCCCGAGGGATCGGCGCGGCCACGGCCGTCCGCCTGGCGGCCGAGGGCCACGCCGTCGCCGTCCTCGACCTCGACGAGGCGGCCTGCGCCCAGGCCGTCGAGCAGATCACCCGGCAGGGCGGCAAGGCGCTCGCCGTCGGCTGTGACGTCTCCGACTCCGCGCAGGTGGAGACCGCTGTCGCCCGGATCGCCGAAGAGCTCGGTGCGCCCGTCGTACTGGTGAACAACGCCGGGGTGCTGCGCGACAACCTGCTGTTCAAGATGAGCGACAGCGACTGGGACACGGTCATGAACGTGCATCTGCGGGGTGCCTTCCTGATGTCCCGGGCCTGCCAGAAGCACATGGTGGACGCGGGCTACGGCCGTATCGTCAACCTCTCCTCGTCCTCCGCGCTCGGCAACCGCGGCCAGGTCAACTACGCGGCGGCCAAGGCCGGTATGCAGGGCTTCACCAAGACCCTGGCCAAGGAGCTGGGCAAGTTCGGTATCACCGCCAACGCGGTGGCCCCCGGCTTCATCGCCACCGACATGACCGCCGCCACCGCCGAGCGGGTGGGCATGGGATTCGAGGACTTCAAGGCGGCAGCGGCCGGCCAGATCCCCGTTCAGCGGGTGGGGGAGCCGGAGGACATCGCCAACGCCGTCGCGTTCTTCGCCGACGAGAAGGCGGGCTTCGTCTCCGGCCAGGTGCTGTACGTCGCCGGCGGACCCCTCAACTGACGGCCGGCAAGGAGCGGAACAGATGACAGAGCAGACAGCGGGCGGCCCACGGCCCGACACCGGGAAGGTCGCCCTCATCACGGGCGGCAGCCGCGGCATCGGCTACGGCATCGCCGAGGCGCTCGTGGCACGCGGCGACCGGGTGTGCATCACCGGGCGGAACGAGGACGCGCTCAAGGAGGCCGTCGACAACCTCGGCCCGGACAGGGCGATGGCCATCGCGGGCAAGGCGCACGACCTCGCACACCAGGCGGCGGCCGTCGAGCGGGTGATGGAGGCCTACGGGCGCATCGACCATCTGGTCAACAACGCGGGTACCAACCCGGTGTTCGGACCGATGGCCGAGCTGGACCTGGCCGTCGCGCGCAAGGTGTTCGAGACGAACGTGATCTCGGCACTGGGCTTCGCGCAGCGCACCTGGGCCGCCTGGCAGCAGGAGCACGGTGGGACGATCGTCAACGTCGCCTCCATCGCGGGCGTCTCGGCCTCCCCGTTCATCGGCGCCTACGGCATGAGCAAGGCGGCGATGGTCAACCTGACCCAGCAGCTCGCGCACGAGTTCGCGCCGAAGGTGCGGGTGAACGCGGTGGCACCCGCCGTGGTCAAGACGAAGTTCGCCGTCGCGCTCTACGAGGGCCGCGAGCAGGAGGCGGCCGCGCGCTATCCGATGGGCAGGCTCGGCGCCCCGGAGGATGTGGCAGGCGCGGCCAAGTTCCTCACGTCCGACGAGGCGGGCTGGATCACCGGCCAGACGCTGACCGTGGACGGCGGCCTCTTCCTCAACGCGGGCGTCGAATAGCGTCGAACAACACGGCGGGCCCGTCGCGTGATGCGGTCGGCCCGTTCGCACAACACCGCGGGCCCGATCGCGATATGCGGCGGGCCCGCTCGTGCGACCGTGGACCAGGTGCCGGACCGCACGGTCCGGGCACCACGCCGGGACCACGCCGGGCCCGCTCCCGCGCCCGGAGGCCTGTTCCGACCCTTTCCGCTCCGTCACGGCTGTGGCTGGGGTAATGTCCAAGCGTTTTCCCGCAGTTGGGTGACGCCCGGCACCGAGGGCGCACCCCATGGGCACCGCACCACCAGTACAGGCACCGCCGACTGAGGAGCGCGCACGTGTTCGACCGGAAAGGGTTGCTGAGCGCCGCAGCGACCATACTCACCCTCGTTCTCGTGGCCGGGTGCGGTTCGCTCCCCGGCGGCGACGGGGACGAGGAACGCAAGATCGTGGTCGGTACCACAAGCGCTCCCAGCACTCTCGATCCGGCTGCCGCGTGGGACGGCTCCTGGGAGCTGTACCGGAACATCTTCCAGACCCTCATGACCATCCCCAGCTCCGGTACGACGCCCGAGCCGGAGGCCGCCCGGAACTGCGCGTTCACCGACTCCGCCAGCCGGATCTACCGCTGCGAGCTGCGCAAGGGGCTGAAGTTCTCCAACGGCCGGCCGCTGGACGCGGAGGCGGTCAAGCACACCTTCGACCGCATCACGTCTATCGAATCCCCGTCCGGCCCCGCCGCGCTGCTCGCCAACCTGCGGCGGGTCGACACCCGGGGCAGTCACGTCGTGATCTTCCGGCTGGAGAAGTCGGACGCGACCTTCCCGTTCATCCTCTCCACCCCCGCCACCTCCCTCGTCGACCCCGAGGAGTATCCGGGCGCCACCTTGCGCCCGGGCAACAGGGCGACCGGTTCGGGCCCGTACGAGCTCAAGAGCTACGAGCCGGGCAAGCGGGCGGTACTCGTCGAGAACGACGACTACAAGGGCACGGCGGAGATCAGGAACGACGCGGTGACCATCAAGTACTACAAGCGGTCGGCGCAGATGGTCAGCGACCTGGAGGCCGGCCGGATAGACCTCACCTACCGGGGCCTGACGCCGAGCCAGATCATGGAGTTCCAGGACGCTGCCGCCATGGGTGACACCTCCGTCGACCTGAGCGAGATGACCGGCTCCGAGGTGCATTTCCTGGTCTTCAACCCGAAGGACAAGCAGGCCGGCAAGCTCGCCGTGCGCCGCGCGGTCGCCCAGCTCGTCGATCGCAAGGAGCTGGTGCGCGAGGTCTACGACCGGACGGCCACCCCCCTCTACTCGATGGTGCCGACGGGTATCGCCGGGCACACCAACGCCTTCCTCAACCGTTATGGGGAGCCCGATCCCGACCGGGCGCGCAAGACCCTCCGGAATGCGGGAATCACCGACAAGGTGCGACTGACCCTCTGGTACTCCGAGGGCCGCTACGGGGACTCGACGAGCCGCGAGTTCGCCGAACTCAAGGAGCAGCTGGAGGACTCCGGCCTGTTCGACATCACCCTCAGGTCCCGTTCCTGGGACGCGTTCCAGAAGGGCTACCTCGCCGGCGAGTACCCCGTCTTCGGCCGCGGCTGGTCCGGCGACTTCCCCGACGCCGACAACTACATCACCCCCTTCGTGGGTGAGGAGAACGCGGTGGGAACCCCGTACCGGAACCGGGAGCTGACGGAGGAGCTGCTGCCGTACTCGCGGCGGCAAAGTGACCGCGGAGCGGCCGGACAGTCGTTCGCCAAGGTGCAGCGGATGATGGCCGACGACGCACAGCTGCTGCCGCTGTGGCAGGGCAAGATCTACATCGCCGCAGAGAAGGACGTCGCGGGTGTCGAGTCGTCGGTCGACGCCTCCGTGATCATGCGCGTGTGGGAGCTGTACAAGAAGTCGAGCTGGTAGCGGCCCGCAGGACTGTCAGTGCCGGGCGATACCTTCGGTGCCATCAGTGAGCACCACGGCACCACCGCAGCGGAGGTATCAGCGCGTGAAAGAGATGCTGCCCCAGTCCTGGCAGGGCGTCCTCGGGGAGGAGACCGAGAAGCCCTACTTCAAGGAACTGGCGGAGTTCGTCGAGGAGGAGCGGCAGCGCGGCCCGGTGTACCCGCCCCGTGAGGAGGTCTTCGCCGCCCTCGACGCGACCCCGTACGAGCAGGTGAAGGTGCTCATCCTGGGCCAGGACCCGTACCACGGTCCGGGCCAGGGACACGGCCTGTGCTTCTCGGTCCGCCCGGGCGTCAAGACGCCGCCCTCGCTGCGCAACATCTACAAGGAGATGCGCGACGAGCTGGGCCACCCCGTGCCCGACAACGGCTGTCTGAGGCCCTGGGCCGAGCAGGGCGTGCTGCTGCTGAACGCAGTGCTGACCGTGCGCGAGGGCGAAGCCAACTCGCACAAGGGCAAGGGCTGGGAGAAGTTCACCGACGCCGTGATCCGCGCCGTCGCCGACCGCCCCGACCCGGCGGTGTTCGTGCTGTGGGGCAACTACGCGAAGAAGAAGCTTCCCCTCATCGACACCGAGCGGCACGCGGTGGTGGAAGGCGCTCACCCCTCGCCGCTGTCGGCCAAGCGCTTCTTCGGCTCCCGGCCCTTCACCCGGATCGACGAGGCCGTCGCCGCCCAGGGTCACACCCCGATCGACTGGCGCATCCCCGACCTGGGCTGAGCCACGCGGGGCTCCTCCTTGGATGAGCGCCATTGTCAGAGGCGGCCGTTAGCGTCGTAGATCCAGCACACGGCGAACGGGAGGAGCCCCTCGTGGCGGAGCCCCAGCACGACGCGCCCCAGGGCGGCCAGGACGCGACGATGGTCAGAATCGGCCAGGCGATCATGCTGCATCGCGGTGGTGACCGGGAGGAGGCCCGGAACCGCTTCGCCGCGCTGTGGACGGAAACCGACGTGGACGCCGACCTGTTCCACCGCTGCACCATCGCGCACTACATGGCGGACACCCAGGACGACCCGGCCGACGAGCTCGCCTGGGACCTGCGCGCCCTGGCGGCGGCCGACGCCCTGGACCAGGACCGGGTCAGCTGGGGCGAGCACCAGCTCGCGGTCCGCTCCCTCTACCCCTCCCTGTATCTCAACCTCGCCGCTGACCACGTCAAGCTCGGCGACGAGGAGGCGGCCCGGCAGGAGCTCGAGCGGGCGCGGGCCAAGCTCGACGCGCTGCCCGCGGACGCGTACGGCGAGGGCATCCGTGCCGCCATCGAGCGCCTGGAGAAGCGGATCGCCGACGGTGCGGCCTCGCCCGGTGGCGCCGTGGACGGGTCGAGCGGCGGCACGGACCAGCTGCCGTAGCCGGCCCGGGCCATGGCCCGACCGGTGGCCGAAGCCGCGTCACCTGCCATAGGTGGCACGGCAGATGCGTGCCTGTGCGCTGTCCGGCTTCCAGCGTCCGTAGGCCTCGCCCAGCTCGCACACCCCGGAGCCGGCTCCGGACCGACCGGCGCCGTGGTGGGGACCGTGCTGCTCACGCGCGCCGTTGCCGCGCCCGCCGCCGTCGGCGCCTCCATGGCCCGGGAGGCCACCCCGAGCGGGCGGAGCCTGCAGGGGGGCGCCGGGCAGCGGTGCCGGACGGGGCGCGGGCTGTTGCCCCGAGCGCGCCGTCGAGCCTGTGGCGTTCCCGGTCCGGTCGGTGCCGGGCGAGGACCCGTGCCGCGTGGATTCTCGGTGCCGCCCGGCAGTGGTCGCCGGACGGGGCAGCTGCGACAGCGCCTCTGTCGCGGGTGGCCGCACCAGGCGAGGTGGTTGCGCGGCCCGGTGGCCGGGGGCGGGGGAGTGGTGCGGCGAGGGCCCTTCGCCGGGCGTAGCGGTGTTGCCGGAGACGGTGAGGCACCCTGTGGCGGCCGAGAGTGCGACCCCCGCGACGGCCATGGCTTTCGTCATACGTGTCACTCCGGCAACTCTTCCCACCCGCGCCCGGCCGGGGAAGTCCCCTCAGGGGTGATCAAGGGGCGTTCAGAAGCCCGTTGCCCCGTCGATGCGCTCCCGCAGCAGATCGGCGTGGCCGTTGTGCCGTGCGTACTCACCGATCATGTGCAGATGGATCCACCGCAGGGAGTAGATCCAGGTGGGGCGCCGGGGATCGCTGCCCATATCGTCGAGGGGCCGCCCCGCGGCGGACCTGCGGGCTCGTTCCACCTCGCGCTGCCAGGCGGCCAGCGTCTCGGCTCCGGTGTCGGCCCCGGCCGCCCCGGAGCCGTCGTCGGGGGGCCAGCGGGCCGGGGCGGAGTCCTGCTCGCCGAACACGAACCGGAACCAGTGGCGTTCCACCTCGGTCATGTGCCGCAGCAGGCCCAGCAGCGTCAGATCGGACGGCGGTGCCGAGACCGTCCGCAGCTGCTCGTCGCTGAGCCCTTCGCACTTCGCGGCCAGCGTCGCGCGCTGGAAGTCCAGCCACTGCTCCAGCAGTTGCCTCTCGGAGCCGTTGCCCTGGGGGAGCGGGAGCCCACTCACGGCCCCGACGGGACGGCGCTGGTACTGGTCGCTGTCGGTCGCCCGGCCTCCGGCCGTCGCCCGGGCCGGTCGGGCTGTCCGGTCCGGGCCGGCCGGCTGTTCCTCCTGAGACGTCATGGGGTCATCCTCGTCCCGCGCAGTGCGTGGAGCGACCCGCTTCCGGAAGTCTCCGCCGGTCTGGGCCGGGCCGCATCAGCCGCTCGGGCGCGGTGGAGCCGGCGGCGCCGAGCGTCGCGCGCTGTGGTGGGGAGCGCCGATCGGCGCCTTCCCCGGCGCACGTATGCTGCGCAGGCGCAATCACCCGTGCAGCTGTGAGGGAGGGCCCGTGAGGATCGGTGTGATCGGTCTCGGTGACATCGCCAAGAAGGCGTATCTGCCGGTGCTCATGGCCCAGCCGGGCGTGGAACCGCACCTGGTCACCCGCACCCCGGCCACTCTCGCGTCGGTCGGGGACGCCTACCGCGTCCCGGCCGCCCACCGGCACACCGACCTGGACGGGCTGCTCGCCGCGCGCCCCGACGCCGCGTTCGTACACGCCGCCACCAGCGCCCACCCCGAGCTGGTGCACCGGCTGCTGGACGCCGGCGTGCCCACCTTCGTCGACAAGCCCCTCGCCTACGAGCTCGCCGCCTCGCGCGCCCTGGTGGAGCTGGCCGACAGGCGGCGCACCACCCTCACCGTCGGCTTCAACCGGCGGCACGCCCCCGGTTACGCGCAGTGCCTGGAGCACCCGCGCGATCTGATCCTCCTCCAGAAGCACCGGGTGGGTCTGCCCGAGGAGCCGCGCAGGATGGTGCTGGACGACTTCATCCATGTCGTCGACACCCTCCGCTTCCTCATCCCCGGCGAGGCCGACCACATCGCCGTCCGGGCCAGGGTCCGCGCCGGGCTGCTGCACCACGTGGTGCTCCAACTCGGGGGCGACGGCTTCACCGCGCTCGGCGTGATGAACCGGCTCTCCGGCTCGGCCGAGGAGCTCCTGGAGGTCTCGGGACAGGACACCAAGCGCGAGGTGCGCGACCTCGCGGAGATCATCGACCACAAGGGCCAACCCAGCGTGCGCCGCCGCGGCGACTGGGTGCCCGTCGCCCGCCAGCGCGGCATCGAGCAGTCCGTGCTCACCTTTCTCGACGCCGTGCGGGAGGGGCGGACGCTCAGTGCGCAGGACGCCCTGCGCACGCACGAGTTGTGCGAGCGCGTCGTCACCGATGTGCTGGAACAGGCGTGCTGAGCTCTGCGCGGCCCTGGGACCGGCGCCCCCGCGCCGCCCGTACGCCCTCCACCACGCCGTAGGCCGCCAGCGAACTGAGCACCAGCCACACCGTCCAGTCGCCCCAGCGCACGTACAGCGTCGTACCCGTGGCCAGCGGTACCTCCACGACCTGCACCCCACTGGTGTCGGTGCCCATCGGCGACCCGAGCCGCTCCCCTTCGGGACCGTGGAAGACGCTGACACCGGTGAGTGTCGAGTGCACCATGGGCCGGCCCGACTCGGCGGCCCGCAGCGCCGCGAGCGACGCATGCTGCTCCGGTGCCCAGCTGTGCTGGAAGGTGGAGGTCGACGACTGCGCCGTCAGCACCTGCGCGCCGTCGGCGGCCAGGTGCCTGCTCATGTCGGGGAACGCCGTCTCGAAGCAGATCAGTGGGCCGAAGCGCAGCCCGTTCTTCCGCATCACCACCGGGGTGTCGCCGCGGTGACGGTCCTCGTTCGCCGCACGCCCCACCGAGGTGGCCCAGCCGAGGAGCGACCGGGCCGGCACGTACTCGCCGAACGGCACCAGCCGCATCTTGTCGTAGCGCTGTCCGGTCAGGCCCTCCTCGTCGACGAGGACGGAGCTTTTGAAGATGCCGGGCCTGTCGCCGCGCCGTGAGTCGACGTTCACCAGCAGCGGTGCGCCCGTCGACCGGGAGAGCGCGGCGAGCCTGCGCTCCAGCGCCGGATGGCTCCCCAGGTCGTAGCCGACACTGCTCTCGCCCCACACCACCAGGTCCGGATCGCGGCCGGCCAGTTGGCGGGTCAGCTGCTCACCGCGCTCGAACCGCGCCTGCCGTGAGGGCGTCTCGCCGATTTGTACGACGGCGATCCGGGTGTGACCCGCGGGCTCGGGTCGCGGGGCCCACAGCCACACCGCGCTGGTGACGAGGGCGACGGACACCAGTGCCACCAGGGCGCCCACCCGCGCCCGGGGCGTGGCCAGGAAGCTCACCAGCCATACGCCGCCCCCCGAGGCCAGTCGCAGCGCGGGCGGGACCTCCCACTGGCTCGCGCCCAACAGCCCCCAGGGCCCGCCCAGGTACTCCCACGACCTGACCAACTCCGCCAGCAGCCACCCCGAGGGGACCAGCACCACGGCCGCCGCCAGCCGGCCGGCGCCGGGAGTCCCGGCCAGCAGCCGGTGCACCAGCCAGCCCCACGGCAGCCACAACAGTCCCAGCAGCGCGGCGAGCAGGACGATGAACACATGCAGGCTCGGCATCAGCCAGTGGTGCATCGCCAGCATGAACCCCGTACCGCCCAGCCAGCCCGCGAACGCGGCGGCGCGGCCCGAGGGTGCGGTACGCAGCAACAGCAGCCACGGCACGAGCGCCACATAGGCGAGCCACCACAGGGCGGGTTCGGGGAATGCCAGGGCGGGCACGGCGCCCGCCACCAGCGGCGATGTCATGCGCACCCAGCGGGGCGCCGGCCACGGACGCATGGGCCCCCTCCTTCATCCGGTGCTCTGATCACCAGTGTGCGGGAGGGGGTGCGTGGGAGCGAGAGGGCGTACAGGGGCGGGCGCGGCGCACCTGCACGCATGTGTGCGCGTCTGTATGCGCCGCTCCCGCGGCGGCGTCATGGTGCGGGCACCGGGTGGCGGTTCGCGGGAGCGCGGGGGCCGGGGACGACCGCGACTCGTACCGCTGCCTCCGTTGTCTGCTGCGCCGCGAACTCGGCCCCCGCGGCGCGGCCGGCTCCGCCGGACCGCCGTCGCTGCTCGTGCGGCCGGGCCTGCGGAGTCTCCTCCGGCCGTGCCTGCCGGGCGCTGTCGGAGGTCAGTACGACCAGGCCCCAGGCGGCCAGCGCCCCGGCGCCCAGTGCCCGCACCGTGCCCGTCGCGCCGTACCGGAAGCCCTCGTCCAGCAGGAGGATCCCGGCGGCCGCGGCGACCACCGGGTTGGCGACGGTGGCGGTCGCCAGCGGTGTGGCCAGGCCTCCGTCCCGGTAGGAGGCCTGCGAGCTCGCCAGCCCGGTGGTCGCCAGCACCACCGTCAGCACGGCGAGCGGCACGGTGGCGGCGAGCGGGGCGGAGTTCCAGCTGTCGGCGAGCGTCTTCACGAAGACCGAGGCGGCGCCGTAGGCCACCCCCGCGGCCAGCGCCAGCGATGCGCTCCGCAGTGCGACGAGGCGGCTTCCGGGGCGGTCGTGGGCCATCCGGCGTGCCGCTGTCGCCGTGCCCACCAGCAACGCGACGGAGCCCAGCACACCTGCCGCGAGGGCGAACTGGCCGGTGCCGTCCAGGGAGTCGGCGCCCCGGTTCCCGGTGAGCAGCAGTATGCCCGCCAAACCGGCCGAGACCAGGATGATGCCCCGCCATGCCGACGGGGTCACCGGACGCCGTCCCAGCAGGGCCGCCATGGGGGCGGCGAGGACGAGCGTGAGCACGCCGAGCGGCTGGACGACGGTCAGCGGTCCCAGCCCGAGCGCCACCACATGCAGCAGCGCGCCCGCCCCCTGCAGCACGGCCGCGGTCCACCACATGCCGGTGCGCAGCAGACCCCACCGGCTGGGTGCTGTCGTCGTGGCGATCCGCTCCTGCACGATCGCGGCCAGCGCGTAGCTGACGGCGGACACCAGGGACAGCAGCACCGCCATCGTCAGTGCGCTCATATCCGGTCCGTGCGGCGCGGCTTGGGCATCGGCTTCATGCCCTCTACGATTCCGTCTCCGCGGTGACCTGTCGTCACCTGTCAGCACCGTCTTGATGTACAGCCAGCGGAGTACGGCGCGCGCTCGTATCCGCCTGTCAGGTGACCTCCGGAGGACTACCGCCGTGCCGGGCGGCTAAGGCTGTGTCGGCAGGGGGCCCTCGCCCGAGACCTCGACCGGCCCGAAGCCGCTGCCCAGCAGGGTGACCCGGCAGACGCGTCCGTCGGCCAGCCGCAGCCCGGCCGAGTCGCCCTCCAGCTCGGTCCACAGTGGCTGGCTGCCCTCCGGCCTGATGGTGCCGGACCATGCGGTTCCCGCGCCGCTGGTCTCCGTGAACAGCGCCGCGTCGACCGGCACCTCGGCGGCTCCGGTCAGCAGGGTCGCGGGACCACGGTAGAACTTGTCCATGCGGCCAGTGTGGCAGCCCTTTTCCCGCTCGGCACAACGGTGCGCGGGGTGATCGCTCGACGCGAACCGACGGAACCCCGCCGCCCGCACGGTGCGGGGGCGGGGTCCGACGGCCGACGTGCACTGTGGTGCCTGGACCTCAGAAGGTGTTCTTGCAGTAGCTCTGCGGGACGCTCAGCACCGGGATGACGTTGATGCCGCAGGCGTTCACGCCGAGGTCCAGGATGCTCGGCGACTTTTTGGGGCCGTCGTTGGCGACCGCGGTCCCCGCTGTGGTGCCGAGCAGGGCGACGGCGCTGAGGGCGCCGGCGGCGATGGCGGTACGGATTCGCATGTTCGCTCCCAAGAGAGAGGTAGTTGTTGTCTCCACGCCCACCGTGGGTCCGTGGGGATGCACCGTGCATTTCGGGATACTCCGGACGGGTGTTCGTGTTGGTACGGTGCGTGCCGACGGGCTCGTGCGGCGCCAGGGCTCGTGACGCCGGGGAAGGGGGCGCGGATGACCGCGAAGTGGGAGCCGGACCAGGCCGCCGGCGGCGATGCGGTGGCCACCACGCGGGCGGCGGAAGGCGCAGCCGCGGAGCGGGTGGACGCGGAGGCGGCCCCGCTGCCGGGGAGCGAGCCGGTGTCCGGGCGGCGGGTGCTGTGCCGGATGTGCGGGCAGCCGCTGCGCGACCGGGCCTCCCGGCTGTGGGGCCTGGGGCCGGACTGCCGTCGCAAGCTGGCAGTACGCAGCGCCCCCGCACCGGCCCGGCACGAGGTCGACCAGGACGCGCTGCCGGGGTTGTGAGCAGTCCGCTGCCCCGACGCGTCCCGGCCGGGCCCTGGCGCGTCCGCGCCGGGTTTCCGGACCGGGCCGGGAATCATGGGGGAGTCCACCGGCGAAAGGCAGTTTCCGTGTCCCAGCCACCGCAGCCCGGCCCGCACCGGGATGACGATCCCCGCTCCCACCGCCGCCCCCGCTCCGGTACCGAACCGGTGACCGCCCGCAGCGACCTCCGACTGCGCACGCTGCTGTCGTCCATCGGAGTGCCGTTCTTCGCCGCGGCCGCGGCACTGTTCGCCTGGTGGGCCGCCTCTTCCGACAGCCGCAGCACCCCCAGCGACCGGGTGCTCGTCGTGCTGGCAGCCGTCTGCGGCGCGTTGGCGCTGGGCGCGGCCGTCGATCTGCTGGTGCTCAGGCGCAGGCGCCGGCAGGAGCGCGAACAGCGCCGCTGACGGCAACCGGTCCGCCCCCGGGTCCGGCGGTCAACCCACCGACTCGCCCGCGTGCGGACTGAGCACGCCTGCCGCCATCAGTGCGAACAGGGCCAGTCCCAGCAGGATCCGGTAGATGACGAACGGCATGAAGCTGCGGGTGGAGATGAACCGCATGAACCATGCGATGACGGCATATGCCACCACGAACGCCAGTACGGTGGCGAAGAGTGTCGGGCCCCAGGAGACATGCCCCTCGCCGATGTCCTTGAGTTCGAACAGCCCCGAGGCGAGCACCGCGGGAATCGCCAGCAGGAACGAGTACCGGGCCGCCGCCTCGCGCCGGTATCCCATGAACAGGCCACCGCTGATGGTGGCGCCCGACCGGGAAACCCCCGGTACCAGTGCCAGTGCCTGCGCGCACCCGTAGAGCAGGCCGTCGCGCACGGTGAGCTGTTCCAGCGACTTGCGCTCGCGCCGCGCCCGGTGCCGGCCGCCCTTGGTGTCGCGGGCCGCCATCCGGTCGGCGATGCCGAGGACGATGCCCAGGCCCACCAGCGTGCTCGCGATCAGCCGCAGATCACGGAACGGACCTTCGATCTGGTCCTTGAAGGCCAGTCCGAGCACCCCGATCGGGATGGAGCCGACGATGACGAGCCAGCCCATCTGCGCGTTGTGGTCGCTGCGGGCCTCGCGGTCGTGGAGCGAGCGGAACCAGGCCGCGAGGATACGGCCGATGTCCTTGCGGAAGAAGATCAGCACGGCTGCCTCGGTGCCGATCTGGGTGACGGCGGTGAACGCGGCGCCGGGGTCCTTCCAGCCGGCGAACGCCGCGACCAGCCGCAGATGGGCGCTGGAGGAGATCGGGAGGAACTCGGTCAGTCCCTGGACGAGTCCGAGGACGAAGGATTCAAACCAAGACATCTGCGGCGGGGCTCGTCCCTGTGATAGTCGGTGTCAGTGGTGGGAGACCGGCTCGCGCTCGGGCGGCGAGCAGGCTTCGGAAGGGACGGAGTCCGCGGCGGCCTCGCGGGGGGCGGTGCCCCGCAACTGGGCGCGCTTGCGCCAGGCGACCACGCCGCCCGCCAGCCCGGAGAGCGCGATGAAACCGAACGAGGCCAAGAAGACCGGGGAAGTCGGCGTCGCGGCGCTGCTGCCCGCGATGACGTAGGCCGCGGTGTTGGGCACCGAACCGAGCGCCGTCGCCCCGAGGAAGGCGGGCCAGCTCATCCGGGAGACGGCGGCGCCGTAGTTGGAGGCGGCGAACGGTACGCCGGGCAGCAGCCGGATCACCAGCATCGAGCGGAAGCCGTGCTTGCTCAACTGCCGGTCGGCGGCGGCCAGCCAACGCCCCCGCAGCAGTGTGCGCAGCGCGTCCTGGCCCAGCAGCCGGCCCAGTCCGAAGGCGATGCCCGCGCCGATCACCGTGCCGGCCGTCGCCGAGAAGGTGCCGGCCTGCGCGCCGAAGAGCACGCCTGCCGCGACGTTGAGCACCGGGCGGGGTACGAAGGCCGCGGTGCACAGCCCGTAGGCGGCGCCGAAGAGGGCGACGGCCACTCCGCCGGCGGCCTGCGGAGGCCAGCCGTGGGCGAGCAGCCGCTGGGGCTCGTACAGCAGCATCGTCGTCGCCGCCCCGCACAGCAGTACGGCCAGCAGGACGAGACGGGACCATGGTGAGAGCAGCGTCTTGGCGAGACGGCCGGGGAGTCCGTCTGGCTGCGTGGCGGGGACGGGCACGCTGGGAGCGTAACCGACGAACCGGTCCCTCCGCTGTTCGATGCGGTACGGAATGCCCGAAAGGTGCCCCTTCGAAGCGGTGTTCGCCCGCTGTCCATCCCCGCTTTCACCTGCGCCGGAGGGCGCAGCACGGGTCGCGGGCGGCAGCGTCGAAAACCGTTCGACGCGGAGCGGTCGAGCGGGCGATGATCGACCGGTGCTCCGGCAGCCCCGACTCTGTGCTCCGGCCGCGGTCGCGGCCGCTCCGCGGGCTGCCCTCTTCCCGCTCCCGGGCCCGCGTGTGCTGACCGCGGGCACGCACGCCTGCTGCCTGCCTCCCGGCGTCCGTCTCCGCCGACGCTGACCCTTCCCGGACCGACCGAGGACCCCGCAGGGGAGGGTCGGTCCTCTTGCGGGGTCCCGCCTCGTCTCGTACCGGTCCAGGAGGGCACCCATGTCCGGCCACACCCACCCGTGCGTCATCCCGCATCCCGTTCCGCACCTGACCATCGGCACGCTGGGCCACCGAGGGCACGGCAAGACCACGCTGGCCGCCGCCCTGGCGGCGGCCCGCACGCCCGGTGCCCCCGGCCCCCGCCGCCCCGGATATCCACACCGGCCACGACGACGATTCCGGTACGCGACCGACACCCGTCGCTACACCCTGCTGGACCCTGCCGAGGGACCGGAACACCCGGAGTATCCGGAACACCCGGAAGGCCGGGGGGACCGGCAAGACCCGCTCGGCCCCGGGGGGCTGGGGGGCCTCGACGGTGCGGTGCTCGTCGTCTCCGTCCTGGAAGGCGCCCGCTCCGGCACGGCCGACCACCTCGCGCTCGCCCGGCGCAGCGGCCTCGCCCACCTGGTCGTGGCCCTGTCCATGGCCGACGCCGGCAACGACGAGCTGACCGAGCTGGTGGAGAGCGATGTACGGGCACAGCTGACGGCGCACGGCTTCGCGGGGGAGTCCCTCCCGGCCGTACGGGTCTCCGCCCGCCGTGCGCTGGAGGGCGATCCGCGGTGGCAAGGCACGATCGAGGCGCTGCTGGATGCCGTCGACACCTACGTGCCCCTGCCCGACGTGCCCTGAGCCACCCGCCCACCCGCACAATGGGGCGGTGCACACCGACGCCCACGGGGAGCAGATACCCCGCACCCGAGCCGTCGCGGGCGGCACCGCCAAGCTGCTGCCGGACGTCGACCGGGAGCGGGCCTGGCTACTGACCGTGGACGGGGCGCCGCAGTCCTATGTCGACCTGGACGACCCCCGGCATCTGGAGTTCGAGTACGCGCGCCGGGTCGGCCACCTGCTGGATGAGGTGGCGCCGCCCGGGGCGCCGCTGGACGTGCTCCACCTCGGCGGGGGAGCGCTGACCCTGCCCCGCTACCTCGCCGCCACCCGGCCCGGCTCGCGGCAGCGGGTGGCCGACCCGGACGCCGAGTTGACCGCGTTCGTCGCCGCGTATCTGCCACTCCCGGACGGTGCCGACATCACGGTGGAGGCCGTCGACGGGCGGGCCCTGGCCGAGTCCTCGCCGACCGGCAGCGCGGACGTGCTGGTGGCCGACGTCTACGGCGGCTCGCGGGTGCCGGCGCATCTGACCACGCTGCCGTACGCGAGGGAGGTGGAACGGGTGCTGCGGCCTGGGGGCACATACGTGGCCAACCTCGCCGACGCCGCTCCGTTCCGCTTCCTGGCCTCCCAACTGGCCACGTTCGCGGCGGTCTTCCCGCAGCTGGCGGTCGTCGCCGAGCCGGCGGTGCTGCGGGGACGGCGGTTCGGCAACATTCTGCTGCTCGCCTCGCGGCACCAGCAGCCGCTGTCCGAACTGGCCCGCCGCTGCTCGGCCGATCCGTTCCCGGCCCGGGTGGAGCACGGAGCGGCGCTGGAGCGCTTCACGCGCGGTGTGCGGGCGGTCGAGGACGGCGACGCCGTACCGAGCCCCGAACCGCCGGACGGCGCCTTCAGCGTCGGCTGAAGGCGCCGTCCCGGGCCCGGACCGCGCCGGGGTGCTTGTCGGGTCAGCCGCGGGGCTCGTTCCCGCCGCCGTCGTAGGTGCGGAGGCTGCCCATGATCTTCTTGATCGTGGCGTCCGAGAGCTCGTCCTTGACGCCCGCGTCGGTGTAGAGGACCCAGATCGCCAGGTCACCGTTGCTGTTGATCCAGGACGCCGTGACGACCTTGCCCGCGCTGGTGGCGCACTTGTCCGCCTTGGGGGCTCCTGTGACCTTCGCGGTGGCGGTGTGGCCCTTGATGCCGTGCTTGTTCTTGAACGGCTTGGACTTGGAGACCTTGAGGGTGCCCTTCTGCTTCTGGTCGTAGCCGGCTATCGCGAAGTTGCCCGCCGCGATCCGCGCCGCCTCCTTGGTGTTCTTGGAGCCCTGCCCGCCCTTGGTGCCGACGGCGGCGCGGCTGCTCTCCTTGCACCAGTTGTCCTTGTAGTAGGCGGGCGCCGACATGGCGACCAGGACCTTGCCCTTGTCGCTCTCGAAGCCGGTGATGGTGCCCTGGCTCGCGAGCGTCCAGTCCTTGCTGTCCGGTACGTCGAAGGCCGAGTACCACTTGGGGTTGACGACGGTCTGCCAGCCGGGGACCACCGGGTCGGACGGGTCCTTGGAGGCTTTGCCCCCGCCTCCCGGGTCCGCCTTCTTGCTCTTCTCCGGCTTGGTCTTCACCGAGGGCGAGGCGGACTTGTCGGCCTTGTTCTTCTTGCCGCTGTCGTCGTCACCGCCGAGCACGACGACGCCCGTGACGGTGGCCGCGACGACCGCGACCGCGGCGACGATCGAGATGACGACCGTCTTCTTCCGGTCGCCCCCGCCGCCCTTGGGCGACTGCGGGCCGCCGGGCATGTCCGCCTGGCCCCACTGCCCCGACTGGCCGGGGCCGCCCGGCTGCTGGCCGTAGGGGTACGACGGCGCTCCTTGCTGCGGCCCGTAACCGGGCTGACCGGCCGGCGGCTGCTGCCCGTAGCCGGGCTGACCGGCCGGCGGCTGCTGCCCGTGACCGGGCTGCTGGCCCGGCGGCTGTTGCCCGTAGCCGGGCTGCTGATACGGGTTCGGCTGCCCGTAGCCGGGCTGTTGGTACGGGTTCGGCTGCTGCGGGTTCTGCTCGCCCCCGGGCTGCTGCTGTCCTGGCCACATGGCTGACAACCCTATGGTGCGCTCTTCCTGCCGACCACCGCTCCCCTCGGATCGGTACGTACCCGCTACATGAATGGGCCGGAAGTGGGAAAGAACGATTCTCCGCCCAGGGTTACTCGGTGGTAACGTGCGGCCATGACCACTCAGTCGCAGCCGGACATCGGCGAGATGATGAGGGCTTCCGTGCCCATGGCCCGCACCCTCGACCTCCAGTACCTCGAAACGACACCGGAGCGGGTCGTCGTCTCGCTGCCCGATCGGAGCGAGTACCACAACCACGTCGGCGGCCCGCACGCCGGTGCGATGTTCACGCTCGCGGAGTCCGCGAGCGGAGCGGTGACGCTGGCCGCCTTCGCCGACCAGCTCTCCCGCTCCGTCCCGCTGCCGGTGCGCGCCGAGATGGACTTCAAGAAGATCGCCAAGGGTGTCGTCACCGCCACCGCCGAACTCGGCCGCCCGGCGGCCGACGTGGTCGCCGAGCTGGACAGGGGCGAACGACCGGAGTTTCCGGTGCGGGTCGCGCTCAGCCGCCCCGACGGCGCCGTCACCAGCGAGATGACCATCGTATGGACCCTGCGGCCCAACGACTGACCTGGCGCTGCGCTCGACGCGGGGTGCTCGGCCTGGGGCGGCGCCCGGTCGAGTAGGCTTCCGGACCCGTGCTGCCATGACAGCTCGTGCCCGTGTCATGAGAGGAAGCCGCAGTTGCACATCCAGGAGTGGCTGGAGAACGTTCCGGCCGTGAGCGTGTACCTCCTGGTGGGGGTCGTCATCGGGCTGGAGAGCCTGGGCATTCCACTGCCCGGGGAGATCGTTCTCGTCAGCTCCGCGCTGCTGGCCTCGCAGCAGGGCCACATCGACCCACTGATCCTGGGAACCTGCGCCACGGTCGGGGCCGTGGTGGGTGACTCGATCGGGTACGCCATCGGCCGCAAGGGCGGCAAGCCGCTGCTGGAGTGGCTGGGCCGGAAGTTCCCCAAGCACTTCGGGCCCGGCCATGTGGCCACCGCCGAACGCTCCTTCCAGCGGTGGGGCATGTGGGCGGTCTTCTTCGGCCGGTTCATCGCACTGCTGCGCATCTTCGCCGGACCGCTCGCGGGCGTACTGAAGATGCCGTACTGGAAGTTCCTGACGGCGAACGTGCTGGGCGGAGTGCTGTGGGCCGGTGGTACGACCGCCGTCATCTACTACGTCGGTATCGTCGCCGAGGCGTGGCTCAAGCGCTTCTCCTGGCTCGGACTGGTGGTCGCCGTACTGATCGGCGTCGCCTCCATGGTGATCGTCAAACGCCGCGCGGCGAAGGTCACGGCCGAGACGACCGGGAGCCCGGTACCGGAAGGGCGACCGGACGCCGCCGGAGCCGGAGAAGAGCGGACGTCCGCGGGTGTCGAGGACGCGGGCCGGTCCGCGGACGGCGCGAGCGTTGCGGCTCCGGAGCTGGACACCGCGGCGACGGGCCCGGCAGGTGAGTGAGACGGAACGCGGCGACAGCGGCATACCCGAAGCGGAGAGTGGTGTGGCACAGCGAGGACTGCTCGTGGCGGTCGGCGGACACGAACCCCGGCTGGACGGCGCGGCGTTCAACGCGCCGACCTCCGTGATCGCCGGCCAGGTCACCATGGCCGCCGGGTCGAGCCTGTGGTACGGCGCCGTGCTGCGTGCCGACGCCGGTCCCATCGTGCTGGGCGAGGACAGCAATGTGCAGGACAACTGCACCGTCCACGGCGACCCGGGCTTCCCCGTCACCGTCGGCGCACGGGTCACCGTGGGACACAACGCGGTGCTGCACGGCTGCACCGTCGAGGACGAGGTGCTGATCGGTATGGGAGCCACCGTCCTCAACGGGGCGCACATCGGTGCCGGTTCACTCGTCGCCGCGCAGACCCTGGTGCCGCAGGGCACCGTCGTGCCGCCCGGCTCGCTGGTCGCCGGGGTGCCGGGCAAGGTGCGCCGGGAGCTGACCGAGGAGGAGCGCGAGGGCGTGCGGTCGAACGCGCTCGCCTACGTGGAACTGGCCGCACAGCACCGCGCGGCGTCCGTCTGCGAGCCGCCCTCGCCCTCCTGAGCCGCGCAGCCGCGGACCGGCTGCGGCCGGGGTCCGCGCAGCCCGCAAGCTACTGGTGAGGAACCTCACCGGGGCGAGCGGGTGCCAGGGCGCTACCGTGACGGCGTGCCATCCCTCAGGAACGCGTTCTCGTCCCTCACCTCCCGCGCCGTGCACGGCATCTGGCGCCGGGTCCAGCACGCGGGAGCCGTCACGGCCCAGCGCCCCGGGCCGTACACGTTCCGCCGGATCGGCACCGGGACCCGGCTCGCCTTTCCGCAGGGAACGCTCTTCGGTACGCCGTGGATCGAGCTCGGCGACCACTGCGTCGTCGGACAGGACGTCACGCTGACGGCCGGGATGATGCCGGATCTGGACCTGGGCCCCGAGACCGTGCTGCGGCTGGGCAACGGCGTGGTGCTGGGCCGGGGCAGCCATGTCATCGCCGACACCCGGGTCAGCGTGGGGGACGACGTGTTCTGCGGCCCGTACGTCTACATCACCTCCACCAACCACTCCTACGACGATCCGGCACGGCCGGTCGGCAGGCAGTGGCCGCGCACGGCACCTGTCGAGATCGGCGCCGGCAGCTGGATCGGGGCCGGGGCCGTGGTGCTGCCGGGTGCGACGCTGGGGCGGAACGTCGTGGTCGCGGCGGGTGCCGTGGTGCGCGGGGAGGTGCCGGACCACGCGGTGGTCGCGGGAGCTCCCGCCAAAGTGGTGCGCCGCTTCGATCCGGAGGAGGGATGGCAGCCGCCGCTGCGCACCCCGCCGCCGGTGCCCGTCCCGGAGGGCGTCACCCCGCAGGAACTGCTCGCCCTGGCCGAACTGCCCCACCGGCGCGGCCCGCTGGACGGCGGCTTCCACCGCGACCCCGACGGCACCGCGGACGGCGGCTGAGCCGCGCGCCGGTCAGCCCGAGGCGAGCAGCACCGTGCCCAGCAGCGCCAGCCCCGCGCCCGCGGTCTGCAGGGCCCTGAGCCGCTCCTGGAGGACGCCCCGGGCGGCCAGCGCGGTGACCACCGGGTAGAGGGAGGCGAGCACCGCGGCCACCGTGACCGGGCCGTGCTGTGCCGCGACGGCGTAGGTCCCGTTGGCGGCGACGTCCGCCAGGCCGACGAAGGCCAGCGCGGGCAGCACCGTCCACACGGCCCGCACCCCCTCCTCGGGGAGCGCGGGGGTGCCCCGCCGCACCGAGGCGTACAGCGCGCCGCCCCCCACCACGACGTTGACGACCCGCTGGAGGAACAGCGTCAGGAAGAGCCCCGCGATGGTCGTCGACGCCTCGGCGACCAGGCTCATCGTCGCACCGAAGCCGAAGGCGGCGACGAGGGTCAGCAGGACGGTGCGCTGTTGCACGGGCGCGCTGCCCCCGCCCACGCCGCCGGCCAGCACCACACCGGTGACCGCGACCAGGGTGCCCACCGCCTGCAGCAGGCCGGGTCGTTCGCCGTGCAGCACCATGCCGACGGCCACCGGCACGGCCACGCTGCCGAGGGTGGCGACGGGTGAGACCACGCCCATCGGGCCGATGGCCAGCGCCCGGTAGAAGCACAGCATCGACACCGGCCCGATAGCGCCGGCGGCCACCGCGCACCACAGCAGCCGGGCGTCCAGCTCGCTCCAGGCGCCGGTGGACAGCACGATGGCGCCGAGCACCAGGCAGGCCGCACCCTGTGAGACGACCACCACGGTCAGCTCGCGCAGACGCTTGCTGAGCAGCCCGCCGCCGAAGTCGGCCAGCCCCCACAGGAGACTGGTGGCCAAAGCGAAGACAGCGGTCATGACGGAATACCTCGCAGTACAGTGTGGTGAACATTCAAGTCCAGCACACCGTAGTTCAGCGTAGTGCACTCTGCAATCTAGTATTTTGGATGGTGCGGAACACCGTGACGGACCTCGACCACCTCACGCAGGCGCTGGCCCGCAACCTCAAACACCTGCGGGCCGAGCGCGGCTTCACCCTGGACGCGCTCGCCGCGCGGGCAGGCGTCAGCCGGGGCATGCTCATCCAGATCGAACAGGCCCGCACCAACCCCAGCGTCGGCACCGTCGTCAAGATCGGCGACGCGCTCGGCGTCAGCATCACCTCGCTGCTCGACTTCGACCAGGAGCCCCAGGTCCGGCTGGTCCCCCCGGAGCAGGCCGTAAGGCTCTGGTCCACCGAGGCCGGCAGCCACAGCACCCTGCTCGCGGGCACGGAGGCCCCCGGGCCGCTCGAGCTGTGGCACTGGAAGCTGGTGCCGGGCGACGCCAGCGACTCCGATCCGCATCCCATCGGCACCGCCGAACTCGTCCACGTCAGGGAGGGCACGCTCACCCTCGACGTGGACGGCGACAAGTACACCGTCCCGGCCGGGACCTCCGCCTGCTTCGAGTCGCACGTACCGCACGGCTACCGCAACGACGGTACGGAAACCGTCGAGATGACCATGGCCGTCTCGGTGCCCGAACCGCGCTGACCCTCCCCGGTCCGCGGCCGTACAGTACCCGTCGACCCAGCGCTGGCTAGAGTGCCGGTATGCGTGCGCCCATCGGAGAATTCGACAACGCCAGGCCGGCCCCCGAGGTCCTCGACCAGCTGGCCGCCCCCGTCGCCACCGCGGTCCGCGGCTGGGAAGGCCCCGTACCCGCCGACCAGTTGATCTACGTCGACACCGATCCCGAGAAGGCCGACACGGCCGCCTTCGTGGAGGCCTACGGACAGGAGTTGCTGGAGTCCTCCGCCAACTGTGTCGTCGTCGCCGCCAAGCAGGGCGGGGTCCGCACCCTGGCGGGATGTGTGGTGCTCTCCGCCGCCCGCGTCGACGTCAACGGAGCGGTCCGGCGCGGTCTCGGCGCCCGCAAGGTCTCCTTCGCACCGCACGAGACCGCCGTCGGCGAGACAGGCATGGAGTACGGCGGCATCACTCCCGTCGGACTGCCCGGCGACTGGCCGCTGCTGGTCGACGCCGAAGTCGCGGCCCTGCCCTGGGTGCTGATCGGCAGCGGCAGCCGCCGGGGCAAGCTGATCGTGCCCGGCAAGGCGCTGGCCTCGCTGCCCGGCGCCGAGGTCGTGGAGGGGCTGGGGCTGCGCGGTTAGTCCAGCGCTCAGCGCCGTGGAGGCCGGGAGGCGGCGTCCAGTGTGCCGACATCGAGCGACAGCGGGATCGAGTGCTCGGCGAAGCCCATGGACCGGTACATCGCCTCCGCCTCCGGCGTCGCGTGCAGATCCACGCGCGTGACGCCCGCGCGGGCGAACTGGGCCAGCAGCGCGGCGGTCGTCGCCCGGGCGTAGCCGCGACCGCGGTACCGCTCGTCGGTGCACACGTTGAAGATGAAGCCGAACAGGCCGTGCGAGCTCACCGGCGCCGGCAGCCGCTCCTCGACCCGGCCCACCGCACACGCCGCGAGGTGGGCCGGCAGGTCGGGCCGCTCGCCGTCCACCACGAACGCCAGCAGCGGAGAGTCCTCCAGCGCGAGCTGCCGCCGCGCGCTGCGTACGGCTTCCTTCTCCCAAGGCCCCGGCTCGTCCCGGCCGAGCATGGCAGCGAACATGACCCTGCGCAGCCGTACGATCTCCTCGGCGTCGTCGGGTGTCGCCCTGCGTATGTCGATCATGCGTGGGCGCTGGCGCACCGCGCTCACCCCAGCCGGGGGATCTCGATCGCCGGACACCGGTCCATCACCATCCGCAGACCGGCCGCCCGGGTGCGTTCGTACGCCGCGTCGTCGACCACCCCGAGCTGGAACCAGACCGCTTTGGCGCCGATCGCCGCCGCCTCGTCGGCCACCTGCCCCGCCAGGCGGGAGTTGACGAAGACGTCCACCACGTCCACGGGGAAGGGGATCTGCGCCAGGCTCGGATAGCCGCGCTCGCCGTGCACCGTCTCCGCCGCTGGGTGGACGGGCACGATCCGCTTGCCGTGGCGCTGGAGCACCTCCGCCACCCCGTATGCGGGCCGGGAGGTGTTCCGGGAAAGGCCCACCACCGCCCAGGTGTCACCCAGCTCGGTGAGAATCTCCCGTACCGTCCCGGAATCGCCGTACATCGCTCTCTCCTCCGCAGCAGACATGCTCCTCCACCTCGACAACCGCTCGCACCCCGCACCGATTCCCGCGGCCCGCGGCCATAGGCTGACGGGATGCAGCCCGAGCAGCGCCCACAGCACGAGCCGGAGGGACCGGCGGAGTACCTCACCGTCGCGGCGGAGGGTGTGCACGAGACCGAGGTCAACCGCTCCCGCTTCCTGTGCGCCCTCGCACCCGCCGCCACCGAGGCCGAGGCACAGGAGTTCATCGCGCGGGTGCGCAAGCAGCACCCCGGCGCCAACCACAACTGCTCCGCCTATGTCATCGGCGCGGACGCGAGCATCCAGAAGGCGAACGACGACGGCGAACCGGGCGGCACCGCGGGAGTGCCGATGCTCCAGATGCTGCTGCGCCGGGAGGTCCGCTACGCGGTCGCCGTCGTCACCCGCTACTTCGGCGGCGTCAAGCTGGGCGCGGGGGGCCTGATCCGGGCGTACGGCGGAGCGGTGGGAGAGGCCCTGGACGCCGTCGGGACCGTCACCCGGCGGCGCTTCCGGCTGGTGACGGTCACCGTCGGCCATGAGCGTGCCGGACGGCTGGAGAACGACCTGCGCGCCACCGGGCGCGAGGTACGCGAGGTGCGGTACGGCGCCGAGGTCACCATCGAACTCGGACTGCCCGGCGCGGAGCTGGCCGACTTCCGGCGCTGGCTCGCCGATGCGACCGCGGGCGCCGCACACGTCGAGGTGGGCGGCGAGGCGTTCGGCACCGTCTGAGCGCACCTTTGAGCGCGCCGTCCGGAGCGGGCGGGAGACAGCGGACGGTCCGGGGTGCGGCACGCGCTGTCAGTGGTGGGCCGTAAGGTCGTTGACCATGCGTCTGCTGCACACCTCGGACTGGCATCTGGGCCGGAGCTTCCACCGCGTGAGCCTCCTCGATGCCCAGCGCGCCTTCCTCGACCACCTGGTCGCCACCGTCGAGGAGCGCGCGGTGGACGCCGTGCTCGTCTCCGGCGACATCTACGACCGCGCCGTCCCCTCCCTCGCCGCGGTCGAACTGTTCGACCAAGCGCTCCACCGCCTCGCGGACCTGGGCGTGCCCACCGTGATGATCTCCGGCAACCACGATTCGGCACGCCGGCTCGGCGTCGGCTCGAAGCTGATGGGGCGTGCGGGCGTGCACCTGCGCACCGATCCGCGCGAGTGCGGCACACCGGTGCTCCTCGACGGCGCCGACGGGGGCGGCAAGGTCGCCGTCTACGGGCTGCCCTACCTGGAGCCCTCGCTGGTCCGCCAGGCCCTGGGCGCCGAGGGTAACGGCCACACCGCCGTGCTCCGCGCCGCGATGGAGCGGGTCCGCGCCGACCTCGCCACCAGGCCCGCCGGGACCCGCTCCGTCGTCCTGGCGCACGCCTTCGTCACCGGTGCCGAAGTCTCCGACAGCGAGCGGGACATCACCGTCGGCGGGGTCGCCTCCGTACCCGTCTCCGTCTTCGACGGCGTCGATTACGTCGCCCTCGGTCATCTGCACAACTGTCAGTCGATCACCGAACGGGTGCGCTACTCGGGCACCCCGCTCGCCTACTCCTTCTCCGAGGCCGGGCAGGAGAAGTCGATGTGGCTGGTCGACCTCGGTCCCGGCGGCGAACCGGCCGCCGAGCGGCTGCGCTGTCCGGTCCCGCGCCCCCTGGCCCGGCTGCGCGGCACACTCGACGAGCTGCTGGAGGAGCCGGCCCACGAGCAGCACGCGGACTCCTGGGTGGAGGCCACCCTCACCGACGCCGCCCGCCCGCACGACCCGATGGCCCGGCTGGCGAAGCGCTTCCCGCACACCGTCAGCCTCGTCTTCGCACCAGAGCGGGAGGAGACCGACGACTCACGCTCCTACGCCGTCCGGCTCAAGGGCCGCACCGACCGCCAGATCGCCGAGGACTTCGTCGGCCATGTACGGCCAGGGCGGCAGGCGGCGCCCGAGGAACGCGAGATGCTGGGACAGGCGCTGGAGGCCGTCCGCGTCGCAGAGTCGGAACCGGACGAGCCGCCCGCCGCCTCCCGTACGGCACCGACGGCGGCGCGGCAGGGCGAGAGCGCACCCGGGGTGGTCCGATGAGGCTCCACCGGCTCACCCTCACCGCCTTCGGCCCCTTCAGCGGCACCCACACCGTCGACTTCGACACCCTCTCCTCGGCAGGGCTCTTCCTGCTGCACGGCCCCACGGGGGCGGGCAAGACCTCCGTGCTGGACGCCGTCTGCTTCGCCCTCTACGGGGGCGTGCCCGGCGCCCGCCAGCAGCCCGGCGGCACCCTGCGCAGCGACCACGCCGACCCGCGCACCCGCACCCAGGTCGTCCTCGACCTCACCGTCGCGGGTCGGCGGCTGGAGCTCACCCGCGCCCCCGAGCAGCTGCGCCCCAAGGCCCGCGGCACCGGTCTCACCCGGGAACGGGCCCGCTGCGAACTGCGCGTCCTGGACCCCGCGACCGGTGAGTGGCACGGACTCAGCCGCTCCCACCAGGAGATCGGCGAGGAGATCGGCCAGGCCCTGGGGATGAGCAAGGAGCAGTTCTGCCAGGTGGTGCTGCTGCCGCAGGGCGATTTCGCGCGGTTCCTGCGCTCCGGCGCCGAGGACCGGGCGAAGCTGCTGGGACGCCTCTTCGACACCGGCCGGTTCGCGGCCGTCGAGGAAGAGCTGGCGCGCAGGCGCAAGAGCGCCCAGCAG
>NZ_JAGPXJ010000085.1:0-33142 GCF_018070605.1 Streptomyces sp. B15 | reverse complement strand
AGACGCACAAGCTGCCCACCTGGGTGGACCACGGGCGCCTGGACGTCACCGCCCTCGCGCCGAATGTCCCCGTCGGCTGACCGCGGTCCGTCAGCAGGACGGGCCTCGCGCACCCGGTGCCCCTGTCGGCTGCTCGCCGACAGGGGCACCGGCGTCAGGGGCACCGGCGTCAGGGCCGTCGACGCCTCCCTTCGCCCTCCTTCCGAGGGCCGGGCCGTACGGCACCGGTTCCGGGGTCCGGTGCCGTACTGAGCACCCGGGGCGGGCTGCGGGTCGGCTACTTCGCCGCGATCACCGGCTTCTCCTCGACGACCTCGGTCACCCCCAAGGCCAGCCGCAGCTTGCGCACCGCGTGGTACAGCCGGGACTTCACCGTGCCCGGCGGAATGCCGAGGAGGAGCGAGACCTCACGTGTCGACCTGCCGGTGTAGTACGTCTCGTACAGCACCTCCCGATGTGCGGGCGACAGCGTTTGGAACGCCTTTCCCAGCACCAGGGAGGAGAGCACCCGGTCGACATCGTCGTTGTCGGCCAGCACGTCCTCCAGCCAGGCGGTGCCGTCGACTTCCTTGGGGCGTGCCCTGCGCAGCCGGTAGTCGTCGATGACGAGGTTGCGCGCCACCTTGAACAGCCATGGTCGCAAGTCCTGCCCCCCACTGGCCAATTGCTGATTCCGCCAGCAGCGCAGCAACGTTTCCTGCACCACGTCCTCAGCTCTTTGCAGATCACCACCGAGCAGTTGGAGTACATATCCCTGTAAGGGCCGTGCGTGCTGTTCGTACAGCGAACGGGTCGCCCGTTCCTGGGCGCTGGCCGCTCCGACTGACCCCAAGACGGTCCAGCTCACGGTTGCCTCCCCCTCGATTCGCGCCGCCGACCACGGCGGCCTGGCCTCGGGACTCGCACAGCGGCCCCCTCACGAGGCAGAGAGTTTTCTGAGGGGAGATCCACGCGACGTTGATGACCGATTACCTCGAGGCGGCACGACATCGGGCCGCACAAAGGGCTTGAATCGGTCCTATCCCTGTAAACCAGTTTCTAATGCGCTTTACGAGGACTTAGATGCGCACCCAGCGGGGGAAGTTCACGCCCGAGCCGGACAACTTGTTGTGACTCACGTCACAACGACTGTCGATGTACTCCTTTCCGCACCGTCATCTCCCCGGCGTCAATCCGATGTTGATGCCGCAGGTCAGTGGCGTATATCGGCCTCGGCAACGGCACGAAGACGCTGCCGGACATGGCGCGGCAGCACCGTGTCGTCGGCCGCGGGGCCGGCCTCCGAGGCGAGCGCGGCCCACGTGGCGAGGAGCCCCCGGCCATGAGTGAGCACCGCCTGCGGATCCGTGAGCAACTGCCAGTTGCCGACGGCACGCTTGAGATAGCCGTACGCACGGGAGCTGCCCTGCCGATGGCAGACCCGCGCGAGTTCGAGGTAGATCCCCGCGGCCTTCGCGTAGTTGCCGCCCAGGCGTGCGACGAACGCCTCCAGGTCGCGCGCCTCCAGGGTGTAGGGGTGCTCCTCGCCGTAGCTGCGCACGGCGTGTTCACGCAGCCGGAAGGCCAGCACCATGGCGCGCTGCGGCTCGCCCCCGCCCGCCGCCCGGTTGATGTGCGCCACGGCTTCCGCCAGTTCGCCGGGGACCGGGGCGGACTGCGGCTCCTCGGACACGGACTGCGGTCCCTCGGGCTCGGTCTCGGGCTCGGGCGGCCGTCCCTCCGGCCCGGGCTCGGGGCCTGGGCCTGGCTCGGGCTCGGGCTCGGTGTCGTCTCCGGGGTGCGGGGCGGCACCGGCAGGCTGCCCGTCGTCGGCCGGTGGTACGTCGTCGCCCGCGGGGACGAGCAACCGGCTGGAACCGTCGGGAGCGACCTGGATGAAGGTCGCGCTGCCGTTCTCCCGCAGATCGAGGACCGTCGCCTCGACGGGCTCGTCCCGCTCCTGTGCGGCGCGATGCAGCACGTCGAGCACCGCGATGTGGACCTCCTCCCCGTCCTCCGTCGGCATGCGCTCGCCGTTGAGCGCCACGGAGCCGTCGCGGGCGATGAGCACCTCGAACCGGGAAGGCGGCGGCGAAGCAGGCTGCGGCGTCCCGCCGTCTGCCGATACCGCCTGTTTCTCCGTCACTTCTGCGGGTTCCGTGTGGAGCATGTGGCGCTCCCTCTCCACTCTCGTCGGGGTCGGGCCGTGTCGTGGTCCGGGGTCAGGACTCGGACGTGGGCGGGGTCGGGAACTCGGACGGTGATACGGCACCGCCGATCCCCTCGAACCGCGGGAAGAGCGACCGAACGGTGATCACATAGCTCTGCGCCGCGCCGCCCTCGGGAAGGCCCTTGGCGTCCTGTACGGCCTTCAGCCCCACGTCGTAGGCGGCGAGGGTGAGGTCGAGAACGCTCTGCCCCTCCGGGGCCTGACCACTGTCGACGAGCGGCTTGACCTTCTCGGCCAACGAACACATGTAGCGGCCCTGAGCCATGATCGAGTCCTTGGGATCGGTCGCCGAGGTCTCGTCGTTGTCGTCCTCGTCCTCGCCGAACTCCTCGAACTTGTCCGGCGGCAGCTGCGAGATGCCCTTCTCCCCGTTGGGACCGAGCATGTCCTCGTTGAACGAGGACTCGTGCTCGATCTGCGCCGCGATGACGACCGGTCCGATGGCGTCGCAGATGCCTCCGGCGTCCTCGATGGTGTCCGCCAGATCTGAGGGCACCGTCTTCGGGTTCAGCTCGCCCTTCCCGTCGCCCTGGACCGACTCGGACACCGCGTCGGTGTCGATGTCCGAGGGCGAGACGTCGTCGCCCCCTCCTCCGCCGCCGAAGAACAGGATGAGGGCGATGATGGGCGCGAAGAGGACGCCGAGCCCGCCGAAGACGATCAGCAGCACGATCAGGCCGGCTGCCGCGGCCGGCAGCGTCATGCATCCGCACCCCGCTCCGGCCACGCCGATCATCGTCGCCTTGCTGGACATCCCCTCGTTCTCGCTCATGGGCCCACCACCCGTCTCCCCCTCCCTCTTCACCGAACGTCGCCGCATTGCCCAAGAACGGTGAACCACTTCCGCTGAAGTCCCGTTGTGGCTCTCCGACGGAGGGCACCGCGCTTGCAGATCGGAACGGGCACGGTGACGAATCGGTTCAATTCGTCTTCCCGCCCGGCCTCGGTCCGGAGGCAGGACAGCGGCAGCACAGGAATCCAGGAGTCGTAGGAGAGGAGGCTGGACACGCGATGAGCGTCCCCCCACCGGCGTCAGCCGGCCAGGCACCCGCCGGCCCGCACATGTGGGTACGCGGACCGACGGCACCTCAACCGGCCGCGGAGACGCGGGATCCGGTCGGTCAGGAAGGATCGTCCACGGACCCGGCAGCCCCGGCGGCCCCGACGGTCGCGGCGACCGCAGCGCCGGACCCGGTCGCCGTCGCCGGTCCGACCGGACCGGTCACAGGCTTCCAGGACCGTGCCGTACCGGCTCCGGCTCCGGCTCCGGCTCCGGCTCCGGCTCCGGCTCCGGCTCCGGCTGCACCGAATACGCCGTCGCCGGGTCCGGGCGCGGTACGCAGGGCGCCGGCCGCGCCGACCGCACCGTCACCGGCCCCGCTCGAACACGGCGCCATGGCCGTCGATCCGGCGCCACCGACGGTGGCCGGCCCGGCCACCGTCGCACCCGCGAGCCGGTCGCCGCGCCCTCCGGCGCCCGGGGAGCCTGTCGTCCCCGACGGCGGTCCCGTGAGCTGGGTCGGTGCCCATGGCGGCGCCGGGACCAGCACGCTCGCCGAAATGGTGGGCGGACGCGACCTGGGACGCCGATGGCCCGATCCCTCCCAAGGGGAGCCCGGCCGGGTGCTCCTGGTGGCGCGGACCCACGGCTCAGGACTGCGCGCGGCATCCCGGGCGCTGGAAGCCCTGCACTCGGGAGAGCACCCGGCGGGGGTCGACCTGCTCGCCGTGGTCCTCGTCGCCGACGCACCCGGGCGGCTGCCCTTCCACCTCGCGCAGCGCGTCCGCGTACTGCGCTCGGTCGCGGACGTCCACCGGGTGCCCTGGGTTCCGGGGTGGCGGGGGGAGAAGCGGACCGGGCCCGTACCGAGAACCATCCGCACGCTGGCCGAGCTGGCCGGGACCCAGCTCGCCCATTCCAAGAAGCGGGAGAAGAAACGGTGACCGCCATGAGCCAGATGCCCCAACTGCTGGCCGAAGAACTCGCCCCGTACAAACCGGGGGGCGATGCGACTCAGATCCTCAGCTGGCTGGCCTGGGCGGCGTCGGGGGCAGGCGTGCTCGGACTCATCATCGTCGGCACCCAGATGTCCCTTCAGCTGCGGCGCGGAGAAATGGGCGAGGGCGCCACGCATTTCCGAGGGTTCTTCATCGTGCTGGTCGCCTCGGTCATCGCCACAACGGCCGCACCGCTCGTGCAGTGGTTCGGCCCTCTCACTCCCTGAAACACAGCCGGATTCCTCGGCTCGGCAATTGCGCCATGTCCTCGTATCAGTTGACACCACCTCACAGGAGACCCCGATGAAGACCACCTTGCTCAGCCTCTACCTGGCGGTACCGCAGCCCAAGCGCCAGGCCCCGGCCGGCCTCGGGCCGAAGATCGACAAGATGCTCGGCCTGGCCGCGTGGGCCGGTACCGCGGCAGGCGTGCTGGGAATCGTGATCACCGGCGCGATGATGGGCATTTCCCTGAAGCGCGGCGAGAGCTCCGAACACATGAGCCGGCTCGGCATGGTCCTGGGCGGCTGCTGCCTCGTGGCCTCCGCGGGGCCCTTCGCGAACTGGATCTTCTGAGGAAGCCGGCAACTCCGGGGCACCGAGGCGGGAATGAGTAGCAATGTTCTCACGCAAGCAGGACGACGAGGCGATTGATTCGCCTTTCTGGAAACAGCGCGGATGGGTGTTCTCAGCCGTTTTCCTGGCGACAGCGCTGGTCATCGCGGTCGTGTCCTACGTCACGAATTCCGGCGGAGCCCGGGACGACGGCGCCGACGCACCCCGGAAGGCCATGAAGGGGCCGCTCACCTCGCACCGTTCGCAGCAGGACGGGCGGGCGGCGGACGAGCGGCCCAAGGGCTGCCACACCGAGGACAAGGACACCGCGAGCACGAAAAAGGACACCGGGACCACCGAAGAGGGCACCGAGGAGCGGGCCGAAGAGGGCGACGACGTGCCGCAGCGGGCGGAGAGCGGGGCGGACCCGACCCGCCCGACCTCCCCGCCCAAGGACGTCGCCTGGAAGAGGCTGGACCGCACCAGTGTGCCCACCTCGCCGTCGGCCGGACCGACACGGTTCAACGGGCCGGTGTGGTGGTGCTACGCCCGCACCCCCATGGGCGCCGTCATGGCGGCACACGGCATTCTCTCGCACATGAGCAGCGCCGACTGGCGCACTGTCGCAGAGCAGCAACTGGTTGCCGGAGACGGCAAGAAGCAGTTCATCTCCCAGCGCGCCACGGTCCCCCAGACTGAGGTGGAGAACCAGGAGCCCGGCGTGTACTCCGGGTTCTCGGTGCCCTCGTACTCGAAGAAGGCCGCCGAGGTGCGGCTGCTGATCAAGAGCGCGAGCGGGAGTCTGAGCGCGACGACGGTCTCGATGCGGTGGGACGGCGGCGACTGGAAGGTCGAGCCGCGGCCGAACGGCTCCCTCTTCTCCTCCGCGACCTCCGCGATGAGCAACGGCGGATACGTCAAGTGGGGGGCTGCCTGATGGCGGCGTGCGGGAGCACGGGAAATCCGATCCTGGACATCGCGAAGGGATTCTTCGACTTCCTGGGCGATCCCATCGGCACCATCATCAAGGGCATCGCGAACGCCATCATGACCGGGGCGCTGTCCGCGTTCACCGCGGTGACCGAGGCGATCCCCACCTTCTCCACCACGGCGTCCAGTCCGGTGCACAACCAGGTGAAGTACATCGTCGTCTACCTCGCCATCGGCTCGCTGCTCTTCGCCTGCGTCCGGATGGCCTCGGAACGCCGGGTCGACGCCGGGCAGACCGCGCTGCGGGGCATGGTGCGGTTGATCGTGGTGGCCGGCGGGGGGACGACCATCATGGCCGCCGCCGCCGGAGTCGGTGACAGCTACGCCGACTACCTGTTCAAAGGCGCCGTGAACGCGCAGATCAACAACATGGGATGCGGTTCCTCGGACGACGTACCGTCGTTCCTCTATCTGATCCTGGCGTTCCTGCTGCTCATCGCCGCAGTCATCCACGGGATCCTGCTCTATGTCCGGCTCGGCGTGATGATCGTACTGTTCGGCACGCTTCCGCTGGCCGCCGCGGCGTCCATGAGCGACTGGGGCGGCGGCTGGTGGCGCAAGCACATCGGCTGGATGGTCGCCTGGGTGCTCTACAAACCCACCGCGGGTCTCGTCATCTACGCGGGCACGGCCCTGACCACGGGCGAGTACGAAGGGGCGGAGACCGCGAACATCCATGTCAAGATCGCCGGCATCTGCGTGATGCTCCTGTCGGCCATCTCGCTGCCCGCGCTGCTGAAACTGGTGGTGCCCGCCACCGCGGCGCTCGGTGGCAGCGGTGCCTACTCCGGCGCCGTCACCGGCGCCGCCGGCGGGATCGCCTCCGGCGCCAAGTCGGTCGCCGGCGCGGCGGCGTCGGGCGGGGGCGGCAAATCGGGTTCCGGCGGTAAGTCCGGGGCCTCCGGAGCCACCGGGCCCTCGGGCGGCGGCGGCCAGTCCGGGCCCGGCGGTCTCGCGGCAGCGGCCACCGGCAGCCGGTCGGGCGGCGGCTCCGGAGGCGGCGGCAGGGGCGGAGGAGGCCCGTCAGGTGGCGGCTCGGGCGGCGGCGGTGGCCCGTCCGGCGGTGGCTCGGGCGGTGGCTCGGGCGGCGGTGGGGGCGGCAGGGGCGGAGGAGGCCCCAGCGGCGCCGCACGCGGTGCCGGCGCCGCCGCCGGGCCGGTCGGTGCCGCCTTGGCAGCGGCGTCCGCCGCCAAGGACGTCGCCAAGGGCGCCGGGAAACTCGTCAGCGGCGCGGTGGACGACGCGGACGGAGACCTCGGCCACAACGGGCCGAGCGGCAACCACGACCGCAACCAGTGAGCGGCCGTCCGGGGCCGGGTGGGCGCTCCGCCCGGCCCCGGACACCGCCACACCCCGGCCTCGCCGGCGCCCCGACCGTGCGCTTCGCCTGCACCTCGCATGCACCTCGCGTACGCCTCCCTGCCCCTCACCGCGCACCCCCACCGAAAGCCCCTCCCAGCACCAGGACTTCACCCCCTCCCCCTCGTGGGACACGGAAGGAAGCCATACCCATGTCAACCCATGCCGCATCGTCGAGTCCCACGTACGGGAACTGGCGCCGACCGAGGCGGCCAGGTCTCGGGCCCTTCGGCATGATCGGTACCGCGGGCGTCTTCGGCGGACTCGTCGTCACGCTGCTGGCCTCGCTGTTCTCACTGGCCGCCGCCATGGTCATCCTCGTCCCGACGGCGATTCTCATCGCGCCGCTGATGATGCGCACCCAGGACGGGCGCAACATGTACCAGCTGATCGCCGTACGCATCGGCTGGATGCGCCGCAAGTCCAAGGGGGCGACCACCTACGTCTCCGGTCCGCTGTCCCGACGGCAGGCAGGGCGGTTCCAGCCGCCGGGCCTGCTGGGACGGATGCAGATGCACGAGGGCAGGGACGCCTACGACCGGGACTTCGGCGTGCTGTTCCACCGCAGCCGGAACCTGTACACCATCGTGCTGTGCTGCGAACCGGACGGCGGTTCCCTGGTCGACCCCGACCAGGTGGACAACTGGGTCGCCTCATGGGGCGGTTGGCTGGCACGACTGGCGCACGAAACGGGGCTGCGCGGTGCCTCGGTCATCGTCGAGACGGCCCCCGACTCCGGTACCCGGCTCGCGAACGAAGTGCTGCCGCGCCTCTCCCCCGACGCCCCGGCCGCCGCGCGCGCCGTGATGGAGGAGGTGGTCGAGCAGTATCCGCAGGCCTCCTCCGAGATGCACACCTACATCACGCTCACCTACGGGCTGCCCGCCGGGCAGAAGCCCAAGCACCAGGAGCTGATCACCGACCTGGCCACCCGCATCCCGGGCCTGCTGTCCGGGCTCGTCGGAGCCGGGGGCGGCGTCGCCTACCCGCTGTCCGCCGAGCGGATCGCCGAGGTCGTACGGGTCGCCTACGACCCCGCGGTCGCCGGTGAAGTCCTCGACATCCGCACCCAGTACGGCGGCACCGGCCTGGAGTGGGACGACGCGGGCCCCGCGGCCTGTGTCGAAGATGTCGCCTCCTACCAGCACGACTCCGGCGTCTCCCGGACCTGGATGCTCACCCTCGCGCCCCGCGGCACGGTGCGGGCCAACGTGCTGCGCGGCCTGCTGGAAGCCTCGCCCGGCACCCGCCGCAAGCGGGTGGCGCTGCTGTACCGGCCCATCGACCCGGCGACCTCGGCCCGCATCGTGGAGGCCGACCGGCGTGCCGCCCAGTTCATGGCCACCTCCGGGCGGGGCATGGTCCAGGCACGGGCCGCCACGGAAGTCCGCGCGGCCGAACAGACCGCGCAGGAGGAGGCGACCGGCGCCGGCCTGGTGGAGTTCTCGCTGATGCTCACCGTCACCGTCGACTCGGTGGAAGAGCTCGCCGACGCCAGCGCCACCATGCGCAACCTGCAGGGGGCGGCGCGGCTGTCGATGCGCCCGGCCGACCGGATGCAGGCGGCGGCCTTCAGCTGCACCCTCCCGGTCGGAATCCTCCCGTGGGAGCTGACGTTGATTCCGCGCGATCTGCGGGAGGCGCTGTGAGCCCGCGCGACGGCAAGAGCGACGCCAAGCAGCAGCAGAGAAGGAAGAAGGCACCGCGCAGGGAGCCGATGGCGCCCTCCCGCGGCTGGCCGGGACCCGGGGGTGGGCAGGTCGGCGGCATGGATCCGCCCACCATGTGGCGGGCGACGACCGTGCAGGCGTGCGGGCTGTGGCCGTTCGCCGCGGGCTCGGGAGCGCCGATGTCGGGCGTCCCGCTGGGCCAGCATCTGCACACCGGTGCGACGGTGTGCGGCGATCCGCTCTCGTGGTTCACCCGGGCCCGCTACATCTCCAACCCGTCGCTGTTCATGCTCGGCATGCCGGGCCTGGGCAAGTCGACCCTGGTCAACCGGATGCTCATCGGGCTGGCCGCGACGGGTGTGGTGCCCCTCGTCCTGGGCGACCTCAAGCCCGACTACGCGGACACGGTACGGGCTCTGGGCGGTCAGGTGATCTCCATCGGACGCGGCATGGGCGGCATCAATCTGCTCGACCCGGGCGCCATGGGGGCCGCCGCAGCCAAGATCGGCGGCTCGGCGGGCCAGGCCCTGGAGGCGGAGGCGCACGGGCGGGTGCTGAACATGGTCGGCGCCCTGGTCACCATCGTCCGCAACCGCCCCGTGGACGACCACGAACAGGCCGTCCTCTCCGCAGTGCTGCACCATCTGCGCGAGCGGACGCCCCCGGGCCGGTCGCCGGTGCTGCCCGATGTGCTGAAGGTGCTCAGCGAAGGGCCGGACCGGGTCCGGGCGGTCACACTGGACCGGGGGGACGAGGCCCGGTACCGGGATGCCGTCGACCCCTTGCACCGCTCGCTGCTGGGCATCCTGGACGGACCGCTGGGTGACACCTTCGCCTCGGAGACCTCGACCCGTATCGACCTCAACACCCCGGCGGTGTGCATCGACATCTCCCGGATCGGCGAGTCGGACACCCAGCTGACGGCGGCGGCGATGCTGGCGGCGTGGTCCGACGGGCTCGGCTCGGTCGCCGCCTCCCACGCGCTGGCCGACGCGGGCCTGACGCCCCGGCGCTGGTTCTTCACCGTGCTCGACGAGCTGTGGCGGCCGTTGCGCGCCGCCTCCGGCATCGTCGACCGCATCGACGCCCTCACCCGCCTCAACCGCACACTCGGCCTCGGCGACGCCAAGATCACTCACACCCTCAAGGACGCGGAGTCGCTCGGCTCCGAGGCCGACAAGGCCAAGGCGCGCGGCTTCGTCGAACGCGCGGGCATGGTCGTCTGCGCCGGGCTCCCGAGGGCGGAGATGGAGGAGCTGGGCAAGATCGTCGGCCTGTCCCAGCGGGAGATCGAACTGGTCTCCTCCTGGTCGTCGCCGCCGGGCTGGGCGATGACCGGCGAGCGTGAGGAACCGCCGGGCCGGGGCCGCTTCCTGGTCAAAGTCGGCGGTCGGCCCGGCCTCCCGATCAGGGTCAGCATCACCGACACCGAGCGCCATCTGCACGACACCAACACCCGCTGGGCGCAGAACGCGCAACCGGACCCGCAAGGGGCCGGCCCGGACGTCGGAACCGGTACCGGGCCGGACGTCGGAACCGGTACCGGCCCGGACGTCGGAACCGGTACCGGGCCGGACGTCGGGACCGGTGCCGGGCCGGCCCAGGACAGGAGGATCGCATGAGCCCGAGCGCGGCAGGGGGGATGCACGGCCGCGACCTGTGGCCCTGGGCCATCGTGGGAGTGACGGGCCTGGCCCTGACGACATCCGCGGGCATCTGGCTCGGCGGAACGCTGGGAGCCGCGCTGAACGGCGCGGGCTGGCAGCCGCCACCGTTCTCCCTCACACTGCTCGCCACGCTGTTCACCGAAGGCTCCGGCGCACTGTGGCCGCAGGCGTCGCCCATCGCCGTGTACTGCGGCATCGTGCTCGTCTTCGCAGCGGCCACGGCCGCGATCGTCCTCCCGGTGTGGAAGCTGGTGTCCCGCTCACGTTCCCGGACCAAAGGGCTGGCCGGGCGTCGGGAGCTGGCCTCCATGCTCCCCGCCGGCATCGAGAAGCGCGCCCGGGAGCTGCGGCCCTCGGTCAAGAACGAACCCGAACTGCACCCGGACCAGACCGGCAACCTGCTCGGCGACCTGGAGCCGGACGGAACCGAACTGCGTTCCTCCTTCGAGGACGTGGAGCTCGACCTGATGGCTCCGCGCGCCGGCAAGTCCACCGGCATCGCCGTCCCCCGGGTGCTGCGGGCCAACGGCGCCGTACTGCTGACCTCCAACAAGTCGGACGTCTACGCGGTCACCCGGGCCGAACGGCAGAAGGCCGGCCTGGTGTGGACGTTCGACCCGCAGGGCATCGCCCACACGCCCCGCGGCATGTGGTGGAACATGCTGGCCGACTGCCACACCATCGAGGGCGCCCGCCGGCTGGCCGGGCACTTCGTCGCCTCCGTCAACGACGACGCCTCCAAGAAGGACTTCTGGATCTCGGCTGCCCAGAACACGCTCACGGCGCTGTTCCTCGCCGCGGCGCGCGGCGGCGCCGCGGTCAACGATCTGCTCGGCTGGCTGGCCGACCCCGCCGACCGCACCCCGGTCGACCTGCTGCGCGACGCCGACATGATCGCCATGGCCGAACAGCTCCAGGGCACGGTACGGGGCGCGGTCGAGACCCGGGACGGCATCTACGAGACGGCACGGCAGTGCGTGGCCTGTCTGCTGGACCCGGAGATCGCCGCCTGGGTCCAGCCCGACCCCTGGCTGCCCGAGTTCCGCCCGCACGAGCACGTGCTGGGCCGCGACACCCTCTATCTGCTCTCCAAGGACGGCGGCGGCTCCGCGGCCGGGGTCATCGCCGGCCTCGCGGACGCCACCCTGCGCGCCGGGGTGATGGCCGCCGAAAGGATGGGCGGCCGGCTCGACCCCCCGATGACGGCCGTGCTGGACGAGGCGGCCAACGTCTGCCGCATCTCCGACCTTCCCGACCTCTACAGCCACCTCGGCTCCCGCGGCATCAACGTCGTCACCCTGCTCCAGAGCTACCGGCAGGGCGCCCGCGTGTGGGGCGAGGCCGGGATGGACGCGCTGTGGAGCGCGGCCACGATCAAACTCCTGGGCGCGGGGCTGGACGACGCCGACTTCGTGGACAAGGTCTCCAAACTCGTCGGCCAGCAGGATGTGAAGACGTCCTCCTACTCCAGCAGCAAGGACGGCGGCTCCCGTTCGGTCTCCTACCGTCTGGACCCGATCCTGCCCCCGGACAAGATCCGGGCACTCCCCAAGGGCACGGCCCTGCTCCTGGCCACCGGTATCCGCCCGGCGCTGATCCGGCTGCGCCCCTGGTTCAAGGAGCCGGGCGCGGCGGCCATCTCCGCCGCGGCCAAGGCCGAGACGGAGGCGATCACCCAGCGTGCGGCGCAGGCGTGGGCGGGACACGCGGTGGGCGCGGAAGCGCCCGCGGGGACGGGCGTCGGCGTCGAGCAGAGCGCCTATGCGCCGGACGACGGATACGCCCCGTATCCGGGGGACGCCGTGTACGCGGAGGACACCGGGTATCCAGGAGGCGCCACATTCCCGGGGAATCCTCCCCACCCCGGGAACCCTCCGTACCCGGAGAACCCTCCGTACCCGGGCGTGCCCACGTACCAGGAGACCATCGGGTACGCGGAGGCCGACGCCGGAGGTCCCGAGAGCAACGGGAGCGCGGACGGCTACGCGCCACCGTCCGGCCACGCCGACCACCGGCTCAAATGGACCCGCGAAGCGACGCCGTGACAGTCGGGGGCCGGGCAGCTGGTCAGTGCCCGCGCCCCCGGGTCGCGGTGTGCAGGACCCGTTCGACCGGCCCGTGCCGGAAGCGACGTACCAGCCGCGCGCTGAGCGCCAGTTGCGCGGCGTAGAGGACGAAGCACCCGGCCAGTACCGGCACCGGGCCGACACGGCCGTGGAGGGCGAGGCCGTAGCCGGTGAAGACCAGGGCCATCACCAGCGACTGCGTCAGATAGTTGGTGAGCGCCAGCCGGCCGGCGGCGGCGAGCACCTCGCCGGTCCGCCGGCCGAACCGCGTACGCAGCAACAGCAGCAGCCCGCAGCCGTAGGCCGCGGTCAGGGCCGGGGCGGTGAGCAGACCGACGGCCGTGCCGATGTCGTACCAGCGCTCGTCCAGCGGCCCGTTGTGGCACATCGCCGTGAAGACGCCTCCGGCCAGGCCGCTCGGCAGCCCGTATCCGACCAGCCTCCGGGCCCGGGTGCGGTAGCGGTCGAACTCCGCGAGCAGCTGCCGCTTCCCCGCGGCCAGCCCCACCAGGAAAGCCGCCAGAACGTGCGGCGCGTAGAGCACATCCCCGGCCAGCAGATCGTGCCACTGCCGGAGATTGGCATGGACGACGGACACGGGATCGCCGCGGTACGCCGCCACGGCGGTGACCGCCTCAGGGGCAGTGGCGCCGCTCGGCACGGTGGCGGCGAGGGCGAGCAGGCCCTTGCCGAGCAGCAGAGCACTGAGGGAGACGACGAGCCCCGCCGCCGCGCGAACCGCCGTGCGCGGCGCCAGACCACGCGCGGCGAACAGCACCAGGCCCAGCACCGCGTACGTCATCAGGATGTCGCCCGGAAACAGCAGCACGGCGTGCGCGAGCCCCAGGCACCACAGAGTGAGCAGCCGCCGCAGCTGCCGCCCCGCGAACCCGGCCTGCTCCCGCTCGGCCGAGCGCGCCTGGAGGGTGAAGCTGTACCCGAAGAGGAAGGCGAAGAGCAGATAGAACTTGCTGCTGACCAGCGCGGTGACGAGCCAGGCGGCAGCTCTCTCCCCCGCCGCCCCGTACGGCCCCTGACCCGCGTACGGGTCGGCCATCACCTGCACATTGACCAGCAGAATGCCGAGCAGCGCGAAACCGCGCAGCGCGTCCACATCGCGGATGCGCCGCGCTGTCACCTGTGTCGTTCTCGGATTCGTGAAAGGTGCCGCGCGCCCTCCACGACCGTTGTGCGGCATGAGCATCGACACCACCACGGCTCACGAGCCGGAAAGGTTCAACCGTGCTGCGCTGCCGGGGCGGTTCGACCTTGAACCGCCGCTGCTCGGATTCCCTAGGAGAAAGACGACTCTCAACGCGGAGCCCTTCCGGTCACGGCGGGGCTCCCTGTCAGCCTGGAGGAGATCCGGCATGGCAAAGGACTCGGACGACAAGAAGAAGAAAGAGAAGAAGGAGCGAGAACAACAGCCGGTGATGCCCGGCGGCTACCCCGCCTCGGTGTCGAGCTCGTCGACCAGGTCGTCCCGCAGGGACTCGGAGGCCACGACCAGTTCTCACCAAAGCGAGGCGTCCCGCCGCGGAACGTCCCGCAGGGAATCGGCGGCGACGACGGCTCGCACAGCAGCCCCAGCCACCGCTCGGGTGGCGAGCGCTCAAGCCGCCGCCGGGGGTCACCGAGCTCGGACGGCAGCGGCAGCAGCGGCACCGACATCCCCGCTCTGGACGAGGCCGTCGACCGACTGTCGGAGCTGCCCAGCACCCCGGGCACCACGTCGAGCGTCGGTTCCGCGGACGATCTGCCGGGGGTACTGCAGGACGCCCCGCAGGAGATGCCGTGGTATCACACGGCCACCCAGGCGTGGCACTACCTGCGGGGCTCCAACGCCTACACCCGGGACCGTGACCGGAACACGGGGGAGCCCGTCTGGCGGCAGGTGGACCCGAACCGGCTCGCGAGCCGAATCGGCAACTGGGCCAGGGACAACGCGACCACGATCGGGACGGACATCGCTGGGGCAGCCTTGCCGGCCAGGGGATCGGTATCCTCGGCAACCCCCCGAGTGCACCGCCGAACACGTGGGGCTCGAGGATGTACGGCCTCGGCGGCGTCACCGTGAACGCACTGGTGCCCGCCACGCAGTTGGCTGCGACGCCGAACAGGACGTACTTGCACTACGGCATGACCGCGCTGAACATGGCGGGGCAAACGGCCTACGGCATCGGCGCCTCCGGTCTGATCCAGGGCAACAGGTGGGCCTGGGCCGCCCAGGGCTTCGGCGCGCTGACGTCGGCCGGCGCGACCTGGGCGTACAACCACCTACCCCAGGGCCAGCAGTCGCGGGAGCAGGATCAGGGGAACGTCCTCCCCATGTACAACCTGCCGGCGGCGCAACGGGGCCAGACGTACCTGCCGCTACCCGCACAGTCGCCATGCCCTCTCACCCTGCCTACGGGCAGACCAGCACGCTGACCTACCGTCCGGCGCCGCCGAGGGCGAACACGACGACTGCAGCCGCCGTGAACGCCTACCAGCCGCAGCACAGGTCAGCTACCAGCCGAGTGGGCGAGGCCAGGCCAGCACCGGCGGCAACGGGTACCAGACGTCGGCGCAGACAGGTCGACTTCAAGGCGGGCTCCAGCGCCGGAGCTCACAAACCCCAGGTGGTGTCAGCTACAGCCAGCAGAACTACAACAACGTCACCTGCAGCAACTGGCAGAACCGGTATGGTAACCAGGCGATCCCCCTCGCCCGGAAGGGGGGCAGGCGGGGGCAGGTAACTCCCCGGCTCACCGCAGAGAGCTGACAGCCCTCCGGCGGTAGCCACGACACAGCTGTCCGGCGGTGCTCAGGCACCGCCGGACGGTTTCATGCCGCCGGGCCCGACGGATCGCCGACCGGCGGTGCTCACCTGCCCCGGGACGGCGCCCGCTTCGCGGTGTCGGTCTGCTGCACCGCGGGAGCGCGGTAGGACGGCTGCGACCGGCTCGTCGAGGAATCCTGTCCCCGTGCCTCGCTGCCGGAACGGTGATGTGCGAGCGACTGGTTGGCCACCGCGGAGCTGAATGCGGGCGACGCGGGCCGCGACACCGGGCTGGGAGCGAACACGGGGCTCGTGGGCGGACTGACCGGACTCACAGGTGGGCTGACCGGGCTCACGGGTCGACTGACCGGGCTCACCGGCGGCATCGCCGGGTTCGCGGGGGAAACCACGGGGCCGGCCGGCGGGGACGGCTGGTCCCCGGCGGGAGGGGTGCCCGGGCTTCGACCGGGTTCGGCGCCCGGTGTGTCCAGCGGAATCTTGGGTGGCACCTTCGGCGGCACGGGCGCCGTCGCCGTAGGCGAGGAGGAGTTTCCCTGAGCCGGAGCCGCCACGCGGGACATCGCCTGGGTGACGGCGTTCTCCGCGCGGGGGCCGGGTGCCTGTCCGGCGGCGTAGTCGGACAGTTGGGGCAGCCGCGGCGGTCCTGTCAGACGGGCACCGGGAACCGCGGCGGCGCGGTTGGAGGCGGCGGGCTCCGCCTTGGCCGAGCGCCCCTCGGTGTTGCCGGGCTTCGCCGACCGCCAGGGGGTGAGCCTGGACAGCCAGGACCGTTCGGGCTTCGGCGTCGCGGTGTTCTTCGCCTTGGCCTCGGCCGCCTCTTTGAGCGACGCCGCGAAGGGCACCAGGTTGCGGCGGGCCGCCTCCTTGTAGCGGGTCTTGTCGACGATCAGCTTTCGTACGGCGTCCTGGACCGCCGCCTGCTGTTCCGGTTGGTTACGGAGGCTCTCGTACTCGTCGCGGGCCGATGTGGGGCCCGCGGAGGGTTGCTTCATGAGCCGCCGACCGTCCGGCTGCTGCGCGGGCGGCACGAAGGCCCATTCCGGCCGCGGCGGTGCGAAGCCGGGCCCCTGCGGAGCGAAACCCGGTCCCTGCGGTACGAAGCCAGGTGCGGGAGGGCCGAACCCCGGGCCCTGCGGAGCGAAACCCGGTGCCGCAGCGGGCTGCTGGAAGCCCGACCCCTCAGCGGCCCAGGGCGGAGCGGCGCTCGCCAAGGGCTGGGGTTGCGGCGGCGGAGCCGCCCAGGGATCCGGGCCCTGGCCGGGCCAAGGCTGCTGGAAATCCTGGCCCGCGCCCGGTTCTTCCGTCGGTTGCCGCCCTTGTCGGTTGCGCAGCCGACGCAACAACTCGCGAAAGAACCCGAACAGCTCGTCCGCCACGTCGTCCGCGGCGCGACCGGTCGAGCCCGAGCCCCGCCCCCCGCGCTGCGGTGCCGGGCTCGAGGCGGGGTTGGCGCCCCGGGTGTTCCGCCGCGCGGCGGCCTTCAGCTCCTCGTCGAGCAACCGTCGCGCCAGTCGCCTCGGCCTGATGCGGCGTGGACCGGTCGGCTCAGGCATAGCAACGTCCTCCGTGTCGTCGACGACCGATGCTCATAGAAGACACGGACGCGTTGGGCGATCGGTTCACTCGCTTCGCTCAAGAGTCCGGGCCGGCCTGAGTGAACCGGACGCGACACGCGCACGTGGTGCTTTTGAAACGGTGCCGGAAGACCGGACGACCCGACCGCAGGAGCTCATCGTGATGTCCCGAACCAGCGACGCCCCCGACGGGGCCCAGAACGCCGACGAGCCGCCGGGCCGCGCGCAGGACAAGGGCGAAGACTCACCGGCGGCCGAGCCCAAGTTCATCCTCTACTCGGACGGATCGCAGTACCAGCAGGAGTTGTACCAGCTCGCCCAGTGGACACACCATGTCCTGCTCCCGGTCTACGGCCGGGAAGTCACCTCCACCGCCCCTTGGTGCTCACGGTGGTGGGAACACACCGAGGTGGTCGCCCAGCTCCACGGTCTGTGGCTGGCGTGGTCCCAACTGACCGGTCCCGACGCCGATCCGGCGGGCCCGGCATCGTGGCACCGCGACTTCCTGGGGCCGGTGATGGGTGTACTGCGGGACCCGAGGGGCCCGTTCGCCGGGTGCAAGCCCGGGAATCACCGCCCGAAGGAGGTCCCGCCGGTCGACCAGCTCGCCCCACCGCAGCCGCACGCGGCCTGAGACCTCCGACCTCTGCGGCAGCGATCAGCACCTGGCCGGTCCCTCTCGATCAGATCTCGGGTGTGTGACGTCGGGAAGTCCGGGCAGGAACCACTCGGTTAGAAATGCAAGGGGGTACTTCCGGATCGTTCACACCTCGGTAGAGTCGAACTTGTGAACGCGAGTCATACGAACTCCCTGCGCATCACCGTCTTAGGACCTGTCCGGGCCTGGCGCGGGGAGCAGGAACTGGCCCTCGGGTCACCACAGCAGCGAGCGGTGCTGACAGCGCTGCTGCTGCGACGCGGACGTCCGACGACCGTCGGCGAGCTCGTCGACGCGCTCTGGGGGGAGAGACCGCCGTCGGGAGCGGTCACCGTGCTGCGCACCTATGTCTCACGGCTGCGCAAGGTGTTGGAGCCGCGGCGGAAGGCGGGCGAGGCGCCCCAGGTGATCGTCTCGGCCGCCGACGGCTATCTCGTCCGCCTCCCCGAGGACTGCCTGGACCTGGGCGTGTTCGAACGACGCGTGGCCGAGGCCAAGAAGCTGCGTACCGGCGGCGACCTCGCGGCGGCAGCCGAGCTGCTGCACTCCGCGCTGGAGCTCTGGGACGGCAAGCCGCTGGCCGGTCTCCCCGGGCCGCTGGCCGAGGCCGAGCGGTACCGGCTCGACGAGCAGTGGCTGAGCGCGGTCGAGACCGGTACGGACGTCGATCTGGAGCTGGGGCGCCACGAGGAGGTGGCGGCCCAGCTGTCGTCGCTGACCTGTGAGCACCCACTGCGCGAGCGGCCGTGCGAACTGCTCATGCTGGCGCTGTACCGGTGCGGGCGTCAGGCCGAGGCGCTGGCGGCCTACCGCAAGCTGCGGGACGCACTGGTGGCGGAGCTGAGTGTCGAGCCCGGCCCCGCCCTGCTCGACCTGCACGCCCGCATACTGGCCGCCGATCCGACACTGCGTGCACCCGTACCGCCTCCGCAGGCCGCCTCCCCGGCTCCTTCGGTGTCCGCGCCGCCCTCCGCGGCAGCGGCCCGCCCGGCGCAGCTCCCCGCCGATCTGCCGGTCTTCACCGGGCGGGACAGCGAACTGGCGCAGACCAACGCTCTGCTGCCGGCCGAGGGGAAGCGTCCGACCGCCGTGGTCATCAGCGCGATCGGCGGCATGGCCGGTGTCGGCAAGACCACCTTGGCGGTGCACTGGGCGCATGAGATAGCCCATCGCTTCCCCGACGGCCAGCTGTACGTCAATCTGCGTGGCTTCGATCAGACCGGTTCGGCCATGCCTGCCGACGAGGCCGTTCACACCTTCCTGGACGCGCTCGGTGTGCCACCCAGCCAGATGCCGGGCCGTCCCGACACCCGTGCCGCGCTGTACCGCAGCCTGCTGGCCGACCGGCGAGTGCTGCTGTTGCTGGACAACGCCCGTGACACCGAACAGGTCCGCCCGCTGTTGCCCTCCGGTCCGGGCTGTCTGGCCATCATCACCAGCCGAAACCAGCTCACCGGCCTGATCGCCAGCGACGGGGCCCATCCGCTGACGCTGAACCCGCTGCCGCTCGCCGAGGCGCGGGACTTCTTGGCCCGCCGTATCGGGGCGGGGCGGATGGCCGCCGAGCCGACGGCGGCGGACGAGATCATCGCCCGCTGTGCCCGGCTGCCGCTGGCCCTGGCCATTGTCGCCGCGCGGGCCGCGACACACCCCAGCTTCCCGCTGCATGCCGTCGCCGACGAGCTGCGCGCCAGCCACGGCAGCCTGGACGCCTTCACGGGCGGCGACATCAGCACGGATGTGCGGGCGGTGTTCTCCTGGTCGTACCACGCCCTGTCGGCATCGGCCGCCAGGCTGTTCCAGCTGCTGGCCGCGCACCCGGGCCCGGACATCGCGGCGCCCGCAGCCGCCGCGCTGGCGGGTCTCCCGCTGCGCGAGACGCGCGGCCTGCTCGGTGAACTCACCCACGCCCACCTGCTGACCGAGCATTTCCCCGGCCGCTACACCTTCCACGATCTGCTCCGGATCTACGCCGCCGAACGCGTCGGCTGCGAGGAGGCCGCAACCGACCGGGGCCAGGCCTTCGAACGGGTCCTCACCTGGTATCTGCACACTGCCGACGCCGCGTCCCGGTTCATCACCCCCGAACGCCCCCGGGCGCCCCTCCTGCCGCTGCCGTCCGACTGCCGGCCCTTGACCTTCACCACCTACGACGAGGCGCTGGAGTGGTGCTCGACCGAACGCGCCAACCTCGTCGCGGCGATCAACCAGGCGGCGGCCACGGACGGCATGTCCGCACTCGCATGGCGGCTGACCGCCGCCCTGTGGGGGTTCTTCTACCTGCGCAGCCACCGGAACGACTGGCTCGCCTCCAACCGCGTCAGCCTGGCGGCCGCCCGGAGCGCCGGGGACCGGCGGGGCGAAGCCGAGTGCCTGACCGGCCTGGCCAACGCCCTGTCGGTCAACGGCAGCCTGGGCGAGGCCATCGACCACTACCAGCAGGCGCTGCCGGTCTTCCGGGAGTTGGGCGACGAGAAGGGCGCGTCGAGGATCATCGGCAACCTCGGTGACGTACATCTGAGAGCCGGCCGGATCGAGGAGGCGATCGAGTACCTGGAGGAGACGCTGGAGACCGACCGCGCCATCGGCCACGGCTGGGGCGTGGGGATCTGCCTGAACAACCTGGGTGAGGCGTACTTGCGTCTCGGTCGGCTGGATGAGGCCCGCGCCTATCTGGAGGAGGCCCTTGAGGTGCTGCGGGCCACCGACAACCGCTGGGTCGAAGGCATCACACTGGACTTCCTCGGCACGGTGTACCACCGGCTCCGGCGCCACGACGACGCGGTGCAGCAGTACCACCTCGCGCTGCAGGCGCATCGGGAGGTCGGCAACCGCTGGGCCGAGGCACACAGCATCAGCCATCTCGCCGAGACCCGGCTGGCCGTGGGCGAGCGGGACGCCGCCCGCACGGGCTGGGGGCAGGCGCTGCAACTGCTGGAGGAGTTCAACCACCCCGACGCCGAAGAGATCCGCGACAAGCTGCGCGGCCTCGACGACGCAGTGCCCGGCGCCCCACCGGACGAGCCGTCCAGCGCTGCGGGCGCCTCCACCGCCTCCCCGCGCGACCCCGGTGGGCGCGCCGGGAGGCGGTGACCCGGCGGCCTTGGCCGCGGTCCGCCCGGTCATGGACACCGGCTCGCGGCGCCTGCGCGGTTCACGGCTTGCGGAAGCGCCATCGCTGCACGGAGTTGTCCTCGCAGCCCACGATCCTCAGTTGGGAGTGGGCCCGCTTCCTGTCCGCCAGGTCCAGGCACAGGTGGCCGCTCTTGTGGTTGCGGACCGAGAAGGTTCCGTCGGACTGCTTGTCGAACCACCACAGCTGGTTGTCGTTGTCGGCGCGGCAGTGGTACTCGGTCACCGGGGTCGTGGACTTGGCGGGGCCGAAGGCGGGCAGGTCCAGGCAGAGGTTGTCCTTGACGTTGCGGATCAGATAGAGGTCCGCGTTCCCGGGCCCGGCGTCCTTCTTCTTCAGATCCAGCCGCCACCGCTGGTTGCCGCCGCGGGACCCGGCGGAGGTGTCGCAGGCGCCCTGCTGCACCCGGCCGTCCGGCTTGCCCTTTCCGGTGCCGGGCAGGTCCACGCACTTGCCCGTCCTCCGGTTGACGACCATGGTCGTCTCGGAGGGGATCTTCGCGGTCTTCCTGCTGATCTTCTTCTTGTCGTCGCCGCCGGACGAGGAGTCCCCCTCGTGCGACTCCTCGTCCTTCTCGTCGTCCGACGCCTCGTCGGACTTCGGCGATGCTGACGGCTCGGACAGTGACGACTTCGGCCGGTCGGCGTCCTTGCCCTTGTCCTTGTCCTTCTTGGACGGCTCCGAGGAGGGTGTCCCGGAAGGAGGGCCGGTCGGAAACCCCGGCGGGGACGGCCGCACGGTGTCGGACGGGCCGCGGCCCGCCTCGTCCTTGGAGCCCTCGGCGTGTTTCTGACGCGCTTCGTTCTCCTGCTGCCCGCTCCCGGATCCGGCCATCGCCAGCGGGGTCGTGACGAGCGCCGCCACCGCGACGGCCGTCGTGACGACGACCCACGGCTTCTTGAGCAGGCTGCCCGCCTCGAACTCCTCGTCCGAGCCACGGGAACCGCGTGGCCCCGACCCACCGCCTCCGGGCGAGCGCCGGCCGAGCGAGGGGCGGGGCAGCGAGGGGATCGACGGCCGGGGCAGCGAGGGGCGCGGCACCGACGCCGGCCCGACCCGCGGCTTTTCCACACCGGTGGCGCTCTGAGCCGGTGGACTCGCTCGTCCCGGTGCACCGGCCGTCGTGCCGTTCGCCGCCGCCATGCCTCCTGAACCGGCCACCGGGGCGGCGTCCGCAGCCGGCCCGCCCACGGGTGCCCCGCCCGCCGCCGGCCCGCCCGCCGGTGCGGGCCCGCCACCGGCCGCGGGCCCACCGGTCTGCTCCCCCATCGGCCCGGCGGACTCCGCCGCCGGGCCCGCGCCCTGTCCCACCAGTCGGCTGGAGCCGTCCGGGTCGACCTCGACGCGCACCGAGTAACCCGTGGCGGGGTTCGAGACGGCCGCCGTGACGGGGGATTCCCTGAGCTGCGCGTACCCGTGCAGGGTGTCGAGTATCGCGGTGTCGAGCGGCTGATCGCCGATCACCGGGACCGGATCGCCGTCGATGGTGGCGGCGCCGTCACCGCCGATGACCACCTCGAAAGGGGCGGCGGACGGCTCGGGCGGGGCACCCGGCGGCCGCGTTCCTCCGTCCTCGCTCATGTGAACCACTTCCTGACGCTTCAGCTTGCGACGAACGCACTCACCGAGAAGAACGGGCCCTTCGGCGGATCGGTTCACACCGTCCGCCGGGAGCTGTGCCGCACACCGCCGGGCGGACGGTCCGGACCGGGGCGCCGACGGCGGCGCGCCCGGCCCGGCTCGGGCGGGGGCCGCGGTGGGGGCGCGGCCTCCGCCCCTCCCTACGGAACCGGGAGCGCAACGGTTCACCGCGGTACGGCCGCGGATGCCGCCGCCACGGCCGCCCGCTCACTTGTTCCACCTCTTGTTGGTGTTGTTGACGGCCAACTCCCCCGGTGTCAGGTCCACATGGAGGGGGATGCCGGGGCGGCTGCCGACCTTGACCAGGAAGTTCCCCAGGCCCGGCGGGTCGGCCTGGCGGCTGCGGGCGCTGTCCCACGCGGGAGGCGTCGACCAGTCCACCAGCAGCCGCTTCTCGACCTCCGTCAGCTCCACCACCTGCCCGAGCTGCGGCATCTCGGCCGGCGGCAGCCCCGCGCAGACCACCATGCCCGCGCGTTCCACGAATCCCTTGGCCTTGATGCGGTCCTCCTCGGTCGGCAGGGCGAGCAGGTCGCCGATGGTGTGGGTGACCATGGCCAGGCCGACGCCGCGCTGCCGGTCCAGCCGGGTGAGGGCGTTGACCCGGTCGACGAGGCCCCGGCCGGCCTGCAGCACCCGCCACAACTCGTCCATCACCAGGAAGTAGTTGCGCTGCGGCTCCAGCCCGGCGTCCGCGAGGGCGTGCGCGGCGGAGACCGCGCCGAACCCGTAGGACCAGCACGACAGCAGCGCGGCGGCCTGCAGCAGGGTCTCGCTGTCGTCGATACTGCTGATGTCGAAGCACACCGGCCGGTCGAGTTTCATCGGCTCGGTGGTCGGCCGGGCGAAGGAGTCGCCCAGCAGGCCGTCCCCCAGCAGCGCGGTCAGCGAGGCTTCCAGATTCTCGGTGATGTCCCAGTAGCGCGTGATGTCGCCGCGGTCGAGGGCGACGGCGCGCAACGGCTCGGGGGCGTCCTTGATCACCTGCACCAGATCCGCGAGCACCGGTGTCCGCTCGGTTCCGTGCCGGTCGTCGAGGATGTCCAGGGCCGCGGCGAGCAGGGTCTCCTCGCGGTCGCTCGGCGGCTCGGAGCGCAGAATGGTCACCAGGGCCGAAACCATGTGGAGACGGCGGCTGTGGGTGCCGGCCAGCAGCTGGCGGCGCGCGGCGCCGGTGAGGCGGGCGGCGGCCGAGGTGGACTCGCCGGGGTCCAGGACGTTCAAGTGCCCGCGCCCCCGCCCCAGGCTGATGACCTGTCCGCCGATCGCCCTGATCAGGTCGACGTAGTCGGGCTTGAGGTCACCGAAGACGAGCGGGTGGACCCCGTAGCCGGACAGGCCGAGCGCCATGCGCCGCACCACGGTGGACTTGCCGAGCCCGGGTCGGCCGAGCACGAACATCGAGGGGTTCGCCAGCAGGCCCGTGCGCTGGAACCAGCTCACCGGGTCGCAGCACACCGTGGCCCCGGAGTCCAGGTCGCGGCCGAGCGGCACGCCCACCGTGGGGGTGCCCGCGCCGGCGCCGAACGGCCACAGTCCGCAGACCTGGACGGAGGTGCCCCGCCATTCGGGTGCGGGGTCGACATAGCCGACAGCGCCGCCGCCCCGGCCGGGCCAGCCCCGCGCCGTGGGCTGCGACCGCCGGGGATCGCCGGCCTCGCGCGCCTTCGGGGGGTCGCCCGCCTCGGCCGGGCGACGGGTCTTGACGGTCCTGGGTGCCATCGGGTCCTCCTGTGCTGGATGGCGACTGCTGCTGCGTCGCGTCTGCGCCGGAACCGGCGTGCGCCGGAACTGCCCTGCGCCGGATCGGTCCGCGCCGGATCGGTCCGCGCCGGATCGGCCCTCCGCTACATCGCGTCGCGCACGGTCTGCGGCAGGGCGGTGTGCAGCGGCAGCACCAGCCCCAGCGGCAGCGCCGCGGCGAACGCGGCGGCCTGCGAGCCGTAGACGGGACGGACCGCGATACGCGCCGCGGGGGCCAGGTTGTCCACCGCGGCGGCGGCCCGGGGCAGGTCCTCGGCGGAGTCGACGGTCGCGGTGATCAACATGCCGAACTGGATCACCCCGTGCCCCTGGGCCTGTTCCTCGGCCGCCTTCCTGGCCGCCACCACCTCCACGTCGTCGCTCGCGCGGCCGATCGGCGACTGCTGGGCGGTGAACAGGGCGTTCTTGTAGTCCTGTTGAACCACGCGGGCACCCTCGGCCCGGCTGTGCGGCCGGTACAGCAGGGTGACCCGCTTCCGGGCGATGTCACGGTTGGGCTGCACCAGGCCGGTCAGTACGTTGGACAGCACCTCCCCCTGCGGAGCCTGCGTCATGGCCCAGGTGATGCTGAAGACCCCGTCGTGCCGGTAGTGGTCCCACGCCTCCTGGGCCGCGGTGGGGCCCGCCTCGTCCCAGGACAGTCCGGTGCCGCCGGCCGTGCGCGCCTCCTCCACCAGCTGGGCGACGGTCGGGTCGTAGGCGACCCGCACCGCCTCGGCGAGCTCGGTCGTCGTCATCGGTACGGCCGTTCCCGCACCGGTCATGGACAGCCCGGCGGTCAGACCGGGCAGCCGGGTGCCGATGTGCACCGCCATGTCCTCGACGTTGCGGCGGGGGGCGCCGGGACGGGCGGCGCCGGAGTACGTCAGCGCGATACGGGTGCTGATCTGCGCCGAGCCGCTGGGGTAGGCCGCGAGGACGTCGCGGAGCATCTCCCGCGCCAGTTCGGGGGCGTCCTCGGCGGAGTTGGCGTCGATCTCCTGCTGGAGCCGGACACCGGGGTCGGGGGCCGTCTCCACGGTGACGCTGGCGGCAACGAGGCCGGGTTCCGTGCCCAGCGCGGACAGCCACTGGCCCCAGTGCGCCACCCAGGTGTCCACCTGCAGTTCGTCGACCAGCGCCGCACCGTCCGCGTCGCAGGACAGGACCACGGTGTGATGGTTGGTCGCCGGAACGGTGATCATGGCGAAGGAACGGCCGTAGCCGTCCCGCGCCTCGCTCAGGGACGACTGGGCGGCCAGACCGGGCAGTCGGCAGGTGCCGTTCCCCGCCCGGCCCAGCGGACCCGACCGGTACAGATTGCCGCCGGAGGAGGTGGTGCGCCACCAGGCCAGCCGGACACCGGCACGCTGCATCAGCGTACGGCCGTGCCGGTCGCGCACCGCCAGCGGAGCCATCGCCACGGCCAGTACGACGGCCAGCGCCAGCGCGGCCCACAGGGAGACCAGCGTGGTGAGGACGACGGCGATCAGACCGCCGAAGAGCAGCAGCGTCGCCCCCAGGGACAGGCCTCGCAGACCGGAGGCGCGCGGCTTGCGGAAGTTGCCGTAGGTGCGCGGGGTGGATGCTTCAGTCGCTGCCACGGGATTCCCCCTGCTGGTCGTCGTGGTGTCGATGGGTCGTCGGCACCGGTGCGGCGGGGGTCTGCTCCCCGTCCGCGGGGCCGGTGGGAGCGGCGGGGATCAGCTCCTCCGCTGCGGGGTCCGCGGGGTGCCGCCGGTCGCCCGGCCCGTTCCGCGCGGCCACGGGGTGCGTCTGCCGGGCGCGTTCGCCGACGGTCGCCACGGTGCTCTCGCCGCCCGAGGGGGTGTGCGAGACGTCGGCGCCGTACGCGGACCGGTGGCCGCCCGCTGCCCTGCCGGGGGTGCCGTGCGCACCGGTGGCCTCGACGCGGTCCCTGCCCGCGGTGGCCCCGAAGACCGCGCGGCCGGCGGCGAGACCGCGCAGTTGCGGGACGGTCTGCGCCCCGGTGGCCACGACCTCGCCCCCGCTGTCGGTGCGGGACCTGGAACCGCCGCCGATTCCCGCGAGCGTGGTCTGGGCGACGGGGGCCGCCAGCCGCAGCAGCGCGGGCAGGGTGAAGCAGGCCAGCACCAGCAGGACGACACCGGAGACCATGGAGATGATCTCGTTCCCCGCCCCGTCCCGCGCGGTACCGGACATCGAGAACGCGGCCGCGTACACGATCGCGGCGGTCGGCTTGTAGAGCACGAACGCCAGCAGCCAGCCCACGGACTTGCGGAACCAGGCACGGCCGGCCGGTGTGGAGCTGGCCGCCGCCGACAGCGGGAGCGTACCGGCGAGGATCACCAGCAGCGCCACCCGGACGATCATGAGGGCGATCTGCACCAGACTGCCGCCGATCACCAGCAGCGACATGATCAGCACCAGGAAGGACGAGTCCGTGTCCCCGAGGGCGAGCATGGCCGACACCCGGTTGTCGAACTCGGTCACGCACTGCTCGACCGGCTCGCCGTCCGGGCTGATCTGCCTGCAGCCGGTGGATCTGTCGATGATCCAGACACTGAACTTGTCGCCCGCCACGGTCAGCAGGTTGACGGCGGCCACCCCGGCCGAGGAGACGACGACCAGATTGAGCAGACCCTGCAGAGCCTGTCTGCCGGGCTCGCTGCGGCGCTGCCAGGCGATGTGCCCGGCCGCGACGAGCAGGCACAGTACGGCGGTGAAGGAGGTGAACCACAGGGTGGAGCCGGTCAGGAACGCCACCGGCCCGCTGTCGCCGCTGAGCCGGGGGCTCTCGATCTGCGTCCATGCGCTGCCGAGTGCCTTGACGGTGGAGGCCGCCGCCTCGGCCGCGCTGTCCACGATGTTGTCGAACGCGCTGTCGCCGAGGTCCTTGGGGCTGGTGCCCTGCCCCTCCCCCACGCAGTAGCCGCCGACGGTGGGGCGTACGAAACCGAAGTCGCAACCGGCCATCACACACCACCCCATGCGACGTATCCGGCCAGGGAATCGACCGGAGTGGGCGCGGCCGGATCGGCCGGATACTCCAGCCGCCAGTCCCCGTCCCGCCACAGGGCCGTCGTGGTGGCGGCCTGCATCCGGCCGTCGGGGAACCGCCACACGGTCTGGATCACCGCCGTGCTGCCGGTGTAGGTGACGAACTTGAAGCCGGCGATCTGCCCTTGGCCTGCGCCGTCGCCCGGCTGCCGGTCCGCCTTGCGCTCCGCCTTGGTTCGCGCGTCGATGTAGGACGCGCGGCCCGCGCCCACGGTCTGGGCCCGCGTCACCTTCAGCCAGTCGTCGGCGGCCAGATACCGCACGCTGATCTGGCTGGTGGCCAGCAGGGCACCGACGGGGGTCTTCGCGTAGCAGCGCGCCACGTCCTGCTCGACCACGGCCGGGCCCGCGGCCTTCGACGACGGCAGGGCGACGGTGTGGAAGAGCTTCCAGGACAGGCCCTTGGGCGCTTCGGTGGGCACGTCCTGCCGCTTGTCGTCCAGTTCGGGGCACTTGGTGCCGCTGTCCGCTGCGCCGGACGGTGCCGCCTCAGGCGCCGGACCGCCGTCCGAGGGCTGCCGTGCCGCCGCCGTCCTGGACGCCGAGGCGGTGGCGCCGCCTTCGGATGCGGCGTCCGAGGAGAAGAGGACCACCGCACCGATGACGGCCACGAAGCCGATGAACGCGACCGCGAGGACGAAGCCGGTCCTCAGCCATGGGCTGTGCGGCTCATCCGTGCCGGCACGGTTGCCGGACTCCGCCATGTCCCTCCCCCTCCCTGTGATCCGCATGTGCGCACTCTCCGCCTCCGGCTGTCTGCCGGGCGGCCTGCTGACGGGACGTCATACCAGGGCGCCGACGACGCCGGAGGCTGAGCCGACGAGCACACACGCCCCCAGCACGAAGCCCAGCCCCTTGACGTGCTCCCGGCCGCCGCCCCGGGAGTGGTCGACGGCCATCCGCGCGGCGACGCCGAAGATTCCCGCGACGCACAGCGCCGTGACGCTCCAGGCCACCCACTTGAGCACCGTCACCAGTCCGTCGGCTCCGGGAGGTGCCGCTCCCCCGCCGACGTCCGGAGGACCGGAGGCGGCGGAGTGGGCGGCCAGCTGGCTGAGCTGCTGCGAGGCGACCGAGGCGGCCGCCAACAGGGTGGACATACGGTTCCCCTTACGCGGGTCGGATACGGGCGGACGGGCCGGGGGACGCCGGCCGGGCGAGACGGGCCAGGTCACGCGCCAACGGCGCGCACTCCCTGGGCAGATGGGCCGCGGGCGGCTCACCGAGCCGCCACTGCTCCACCCATGGGACCTCCCAGAGCCTGGGCACGGTGCCGGAGACGAGCTGCAGCAGGTCCCGCAGCGCCCGGGGGCGCCGGCCGGGGGCGTCCGCGACGACGACGAGACCGAGCAGCTCGACACCGGTGACCATCCGCGAGGCCCACTGCTGTGCGGCGTGCTGCACGGCCTGCAGGCCGCCCGCGCTGGAGCGCGCCACGAGCACGACCGGCTGCGGCACCTCGGACGAGGGCCAGGCGCGTTCCGCGTCCCGTCCGCCGGGCACGGCCCGCTCCAGCGTGGTGACCCCGGCTCCGCCGTGCACACCCAGCCACCACCACGCCGGGCCGGTGACCGGCTGCGGCGAGGCGACGGGCAGCAGTTGCGCGGGCCGCGGCACACCGGCCCCCTGAGGTGCCGTCGGACCTGTCAGCGCCGTCAGCACGTTCTGAACCGATCGCTGCGGCTCCCCGTTGTTGCCCCCCGAAGGGCGGGCCGACGACAGCCAGGGGTTGGAGACCGGCGCATCCCCGGCCATGGCATCTCCCTTCGACGCGAACTCGTCGCCGCGTTCCGCTACATGAATTGACAAAGAGTTCGAAGCGCTGTTTTCGACTGCAGGCCCACATACGGACTCTCGATCGAACTGGTTCAAGGGGAGGGGGTGCGGATGACCACGACCACCGTGAGAGGGGCGGCGTGCGTCGCCGCGGGACTGCTCGCCTTGTTGGTGGGGCTGTCCGTGGTGGCGGCCGCCGACGAGGAGGAAGCCGGCGCGCCCACCGGGCTCGTCACCGTGCTCGACGCGGGGCGCGTTCCGCCGGAGTACGTGGAGTGGATCGAACGCGCGGGCAAGGAGTGCGCGGAAGTCAGCGCTCCGCTGATCGCCGCACAGATCGACGCCGAATCCGGCTGGAATCCCACCGCGCGAAGCGGGGCCGGGGCCCAGGGGCTGAGCCAGTTCCTGCCCGGCACCTGGAAGACATGGGGGGTGGACGCGGCCGGTAAGGACGGCAGCGCCGAACCGGACGGTGTCGCCGACCCGTTCACCCCCGGCGACGCCATCATGACCCAGGCCCGCTACGACTGCTGGCTCGCGGACAAGGTCAAGTCGCTGGGGCTGGACGGCGACCCGACACGGCTGATACTCGCCGCCTACAACGCCGGCCCCGGCGCGGTCGAGCGGTTCGGCGGTCTGCCGCCCTACCCGGAGACGCAGAACTACGTCACGAAGATCGTCACCTCGATGGCGGGCTACTCGGGCGACGCCGCCGGTGAGGACGGCGGTACATTCGGCAACCGGGTGGTGGCCAACGCCAAGAAGTGGCTGGGCACCCCCTATTCGTGGGGCGGCGGCGGCCCCGAAGGCCCCGGGAGGGGCTTCGCCCAGGGCGCGAGCACGGTCGGGTTCGACTGCTCCAGCCTGGTCCAGTTCGCCGTCTATCACGCGAGCGGCGGCAAGACGCTGCTGCCGCGCACCTCCCAGGTCCAGGTCACCGAGGGCAAGGCCGTCCCCCGCGACGAGATGCGGCCGGGCGATGTGATCGGTTTCGACCTGCACGGCAGCTTCGACCACATCGGCATCTACCTCGGCAACGGTCAGTTCATCCACGCGCCGAAGACCGGCGACGTGGTGAAGATCAGCGACCTCGACGACAGCTACTACGCCGGCAGGCCCCAGAAGGTGAGGCGGTTCGGATGACAGCCCCCAGCATGCGCCGTACCTCCGCGACGGTGCTCGCCCTCGCGTTCGCGCTCGCCCTGCCCGGATGCAGTGTCGGCGGGGACGACGGCGTGGGCGGCAGCGGTGACCAGCGTGCGCAGCCCCGCGCCTCCTCCCCGGCCCCCGACACATCGGCGCCGGACGGCACCGGGTCCGGCTCGCCCTCGCCGACCGGTCCCGCGGACAGCAAGCAGACCGAGAAGCCGGCCGAGGGGGGCGAGCCCAAAGGGGGCGTTCCCCGGCCCGAGGAGGTCGACCAGAAGGACGCCGACGCGGTGGCCGAAGGGACGCTCACGGCCATGTGGACGTACGACACCGCCGTCGATCGCGGTCCGCACGACGCCGGCGTACGCACCGCGAACGCCGGCTGGCTGACGGAGAAGTACACCGAGCAGCTCCGCGGACACCGCTCCCGTTCGGCTCCCGGCGCCCAGTGGGACACCTGGGCGCAGCATCGCGCCTACACCACGGTCGAGCTGACGAAGACCGAGGACGCGGCGAAGCCCGCGGACACCGACACCGAGGCCTGGCGGCAGTGGACCGTCACCACCATCCCGCACGGCCGCGACGGATGGCAGCGCAGGCCCACCGCTGTCGTGGCGTACGTCCACCTCGTCCGTGCGCAGGCCGACGCCGCATGGCGGGTCGCCGGCGTCACCGTGCGGTAGTGCCGGAAGCCTCATCCCGAAGGACAGAAGGAGTTCCATGCCCACCACGTACCAGCCCGACGAGGTACCGGCCTGGCCGGCGTACGCCTTCGTCGTCCGAGGCAGCGGCCAGGTGGCCGTCTCCGGCCCGCTCCTGCCCGCCTGCGAACACCCCAGCCGCACCTCGGCCGTCGACGCGGTCGCGGCGGCCGCCGCCGGGCTCGGCCGGCCGGTGCGGGCCGAGGCCACCGAGCCGGACGGCACCGTATGGCATCTGGTCATCTCCCCCGACGGTGCGGTGGGCGAGCTCTCCGGCGGCGCACCGCGCGGCAGGGCCCCGAAGAAGCGCAACGCTCCCACGCCGGCCCCGGCCCCGGCCCCGGCCCCGGACCCGGAGCCGGAGCCGGACCCGGTGGTGGCGGCGGCGCCCTCAGCCACCCCTTCCCCCGCGCCTGCCTCGCCCGGGGGCCTGCCGGTGGCCTCCGACGCCCTGACAGAGGGCGTCTCCCAGCTGGAGACGCACGCCGCGGCAGGCCGCATGGACCAGGCCACCGCGCTGGCCGCGCAACTCGACCAGCACGCCGCCGACTCGCTGGGCCTCTCGCACCCCGACGCCCTGCGCACCCGTGAGGCCCGGGCCCGGATCACCGCACTGGCCGGCGACCCCGTCGGCGCGGTGCGGCTCTACCGCGACATCGCCGAACGCTGGCACTACCAGGGAGCCGACGACCAGGCCGAGGCGGTCGCGTCCCGCGCCCACGCCCTGTGGCTGGAGATCCCCGACCTGGAGACGGCCATCGCCGCCGGAGTCGCCATGGTCCGCATGCGCAACCAGATCCCCGGCGAGAACGGCACCGCCTTCGCAGCCACCCTGCAGCATCAGACCTGGCTCGAAGCGGCCAGGAACGCCACCGTTCGGTCGGCGGCGGCCGGATGAAACCTTGACGCCCCCGGCAGGCCGGTACGCGGTGCTCCGTCGGCGCTAGAGCGGCAGATGGCAGGCCGCAAGGTGCTGCGGAGCGCCGGGTGCGGGTTCGTCGGCCGGTACGGTGTCGGCGCACACCTGCTCGGCCTTCCAGCACCGGGTGCGGAAGCGGCAGCCCGACGGCGGATCGGTCGGCGACGGGACCTCGCCGAAGAGCACGATGCGCCGGCTCGGGCCGTCCTGCGGCGCCGTCGGCGGGCGGGGCGCCGCGGACAGCAGCGAGGCGGTGTACGGGTGCCGGGGAGCGGTGAAGACCTCCTCGGCCGGTCCCGACTCGACCACCCTGCCGAGGTACATCACCGCCACCCGGTCGGCCACGTGCCGCACCACCGGCAGATCGTGCGAGATGAACACATAGGCCACCCCCAGCTCGGTCTGCAGTTCGGTGAGAACGTTGAGGACCTGTGCCTGCACCGACAGGTCCAGCGCCGAGACCGGTTCGTCGCAGACGATCACCTCGGGGTTCAGCGCCAGCGCCCGGGCGATGCCGATGCGCTGCCGCTGCCCGCCGGAGAACTCCTGCGGATGGCGGCGCGCGTCCCCGGCCCGCAGCCCCACCATCTCCAGCAGTTCGCGCACCCGCCGCTCGCGCCCGGGGCGCGGTACCAGGTCGGGGTGCGAGAGCCAGGGCTCGGCGATCAACTCCCCCGCTGTCATCCTGGGGTTGAGCGAGGCGAACGGGTCCTGGAAGACCATCTGCACCCGGCGCCGCCAGGCCAGCAGCGACTTGCCGCGCAGCGTGAACGGGTCGACGCCGTCGTAGCGCACCGTCCCCGCGTCCGGGCGCTCCAGCATCAGCAGCACCCGCGCCAGCGTGGACTTCCCGCACCCGGACTCGCCCACCAGGCCCACCGTCTCGCCGCGCCGCACGGTGAGGTCCACCCCGTCCAGTGCGTGCAGCCGGGTGCTGCCCGAGGCGCTGCGCGGCACCCGGAAGGTCTTGGTCAGCCCGTGTGCCTCGAGCAGCGGCTCCCCGGCGGTCGGACCGGTGGTGCCCGCACGGTCGGCGGTGCCCGCGGTGTCGGCGGTCTCAGACATCGGCCAGCTCCTTCCAGTAGTGGCAGGCCGACGCGCGCCCCGGCCCGGTGGCGACCAGCGGCGGCAGATCGGTGGCGCACCGGTCGCGCGCCAGCGGGCAACGGGCGCGGAACGCGCAGCCGGTCGGCACCGCCCCGGGCCGCGGCGGGCTGCCCTCGATGGACGGCAGTGTGCTGCCACGGGGGTGTCCCGCGGGCACCGAGTCCAGCAGGCCCCGGGTGTAGGGGTGCCGGGGGGCCGCGAAGACCTCCGCGACGGGGCCGGACTCCACGACGGTGCCCGAGTACATCACCGCGACCTGGTCGGCCTGCTCGCCGACCACCGCCAGATCGTGGGTGATGAGCACGAGCGCCATTCGGGTCTCTCGCCGCAACTGGGCGAGCAGTTCCATGATCTGCGCCTGCACGGTGACGTCGAGCGCGGTGGTCGGCTCGTCGGCGAGCAG
>NZ_JAGPXJ010000084.1:0-34620 GCF_018070605.1 Streptomyces sp. B15 | reverse complement strand
CCCCTCCACCCCCACCCCCGTCCCCCTCCCCGGGCTCCTCATGGCGACGGGGTCGGACATCCGCCGAGGCCGACGGCCGCCCGGCGGCGACCGGCCCCTTTCAGAACCCGCGCCCGAACGGATCAGTCCCGCGTGCGGAAAGTGCGCACATGTAAACAGACTGTATGCATGCCTGAGCAACGTGAACGGCACACGCGGACGGCGACGAAGTCCGCCACTGCCTCGAAACGGTCCGCTTCCCGGACAAAGGGCCCGGAGGAGGCGGCGCGGCGTGCCTGTCGTGGGCTGAGCCGGCTGATCGGCCACCGGGCCGAAGGGGTGTCGGCGGTGCGCCGCGCCGAGGAGGGCTGGCGCGTGCACGTCGACGTGCTGGAAGTGCCGCGCATCCCGGACACCACGAGCCTTCTGGCCACCTACGAGGTGGAGCTCGACGGAAAGGGAGAGCTCACCCAGTACCGCAGGATCCGGCGTTACCGGCGTGGTGCGAGCGACGACTGACGGTTCCGTTCCCGCCCCGAGGTGCCGTCACCGCCCGAGAGGAAGAGCCACCCATGACGACCACCACCTACAACGAGGCCGTGGCGTGCGTGCCGCGCGCCGGGACCCTCTACGACGTCCTCGAACTGATTCTCGATCGCGGCATGGTGATCGATGTCTTCGTCCGGGTGTCGCTCGTCGGTATCGAGATCCTCAAGATCGACGCCCGGATCGTGGTCGCCAGTGTGGACACGTATCTGCGCTTCGCCGAGGTCTGCAACCGGCTCGACCTCAACCAGGACGCGACCAGCAGGACCGTGCCCGAGCTCTTCTCCGGTATGGCGAGCGGTATGACCAGGACCGGCGCGAAGAGGGCCGCCAAGTCGGTCGGCGGCAGGGTCAAGGAAGCCATCGGGGTGGCGGGTGAGGACGAGGACGAGGACGAGCGGACCGAGGAGGAGCGGGACAGGCTGGAGGAGGCCGAGGACAGGCCGCGCAAGCGCCGTACCGCCGAGGCCGCCTCCGGCTCCCGCGGCTCCGGCGGCGGCCGGTCGAGAGGCGACTCCCGTCGCTCCGAGGAGGCGTGAGCATGGACGCCTCCCGGGTGTACGTCTACGGCATCGTCCACGCGGGCCGGGCCCTCCCGCCGGACGCCCGCGGTGTGGGCCGCCCTCCGGCACCGGTCCGGCTGCTGCCGGTGGGTGCGCTCGCGGCGGTGGTCAGCGACGTACCGGACGATCTGCGCGCGCGCCGTCGCGACCTCATGGCACATCAGGACCTGCTCATGCGGCTGGGGGCGGACGCGCCGGTGCTGCCGATGCGGTTCGGCATGGTTGCCGAGGACGCCAGGACGGTGGAGGAGGCCGTCGCGGCGGCCACCGCGGGACATCTGGCCGTCCTCGAACGCCTGCGCGACCGCACAGAGCTGAACCTCAAGGCCACCCCGGCACAGTCCGAGGTCGAGTCCCTGGTCAGGGCCGACGCGGGCGTACGGCGGCTGATGGCACAGGTACGGCGCACCCCCTCCTACGAGGGGAACGTACGGCTCGGCCAGGCGGTCGCCGAGGGGCTGGCCCGTCGCGCGGCGGAGGCCGTGGAGGAGGTGCTTCCCGCACTCACCGCACTCGCCGCCGACTTCGTACGGGGACCCGACGTGCCCGGTTGCGTACTGAACGGCTCGTTCCTGGTACCGAAAGCGGTCAGCGAGCGGTTCCGCGCGGAGGTGGAACGGTTCGCCACCGCGCACGCCGAGCGCGTGGAGCTGCGGCTGACCGGCCCGCTGCCCTGCTACAGCTTCGTGCCCCAGGACGGCGCCGAGCCGGCGCCGCCCGGCCGCCCGGCCGCCGAGCACGCCGTGACGGGGAGCTGACATGGGGCTCTTCAGCGGGGTGCTGCTGCTGCCGTTGGCCCCGGTGCGGGGCGTCGAATGGGTGGCCGACCGACTGCTGGAGGCCGCTGAGCGCGAGCTGTGCGACCCGGCCACGCTCCGGGCCCGCCTCGGCGAACTCAACCGCGCCTACGAGGAGGGAGAGCTCTCCGAGGAGGAGTTCGAGCAGGAGGAGGAGCGCCTGCTCGACCAGTTGGAGCAGAGCGCACCGCTCGCCGGACCGACCGCGATGACCCGCACCCGGGTACGGACCCTGACCGACGAGGAGGCCCGGGACCCCGGGGCAGTCCCTCGCGACTCAGCGACAGACCAGGACAGACCGAGCTCAAGGGACCAGTCATGACTGACAGTTACAAGGCGGCGGTCCTCGCCGCCGTCGCGGGCGGCTACTTCCTCGGCCGTACCAGGAAAGCCAAGCTGGCGCTGACCGTCGGTTCGGTGGTGGCGGGACGACGGCTCGGCCTCGATCCGCAGGAACTGCTGCGCCAGGGCATCCAGAAACTCGCCGAGACACCGCAGTTCGAGGAGCTGACCGACCAGGTCAAGCACCAGCTGGTCGCGGCGGCACGCACCGCGGTCAGCTCCACGGCCAACCGTCGGCTGGAGTCGCTGGCCGACGCGCTCCGCGACCGCAGGGACCGGCTCGGCGGCGAAGGCGGCCAGGACGAGGACCAGGACGAGGACCAGGGCCAGGGCCAGGACCAGGGCCAGGGCCAGGACCAGGACGACGGTCAGAACCGGGGGCGGGACGAGGACGACGAGGGCCGGAACCGGGGCCGGGACGGTGAAGAAGCCGAGAAGGGCGGCGGCGGGCGCAGGTCCTCCTCCGGAGCGGACGCGTCGTCCGGGCGGCGGAAGGAGAAACCGTCGTCCGACCGGCCCCGAAAGAGGGCGTCGTCCGGTGACACGGGCAGGAGGTCGTCCTCCGACGGCTCCCGCGAGAAGTCCGCCGACCGGTCCGAGCGCAGGAGGTAGGCGCCATGGCAGAGGAGCAGAAGAAGACGGGCGACGGTGGCTCACCTCTGGACCGGGTGCGCGAGGAACTGATGGAGTACCTGGGCGCGGTCGGCCGAGAGGCCGTCGGCAAGGCCACCGGCAAACTCACCCATCTCGCCGACCCGAGCAAGTTGCTGCCCGGCGACGGGAAGGGCGGTGGTGACGGTGACGGCGGGGGCATGGCCGGGATGGCGGCCCGCACGCTGCAGGGCGAGAGCCCGGTCAAGGCCGCGGTCAAGGAGAAGGCCAAGAGCGCCAAGAACAAGGTGGCCGACAAGGCCAAGGAAGCGGTCGGCGGGGGCAGCAGCAAGCCGGGGGACCTGAAGGCCATCAACATCGTCGAGCACGTCGACATCGGCCGTCCGCTGCGCACGGTCTACAACCAGTTCACGCAGTACTGGGACTTCGGCAGCTTCATGAACGGCGTCAGCAGCGCGCAGCGGGACGAGGAGGACGAGACCAAGTCCACCTGGAAGGTCCGCGTCTGGCCCTCGACGCGCAGCTGGGACGCCACCGTTGAGGAGCAGATCCCGGACAAGCGGATCGTCTGGACGTCCGAGGGCTCGAAGGGCACCACCAAGGGTGCGGTCAGCTTCCACCGCCTCGATGAGAACCTCACCCGCGTCACGGCGGTCGTCGAGTACTACCCCTCCGGCTTCTTCGAGAAGACCGGCAACATCTGGCGCGCCCAGGGCAGGCGGCTCCGCCTCGACCTCAAGCACTTCCAGCGCTACGTCACGCTCAAGGCCGAGGGCGTGGACGGCTGGCGCGGCGAGATCAGGGACGGGGAGGTCGTGCGCAGCCACGACGACGTGGTGCGCCAGGAGGAGGAAGAGGAGCAGGACCGCCAGGGGCAGGAGCCCGACGAGGACGAGCGGGCCGAGGGCGAGGAGGACGAGGACTTCGACGAGAGGGACGACGAGGACGGCGAGGACGGCGAGGACGACGACGAAGACGACGACGAGGACGAGGACGAGGAGGCCGAGGATGACGCACGGTGAGGCAGGCCGACCGTGACCGAGCGCACCGCCGAGCGGACGATCGCCCACGCCCCCTCGACCCCCTCCGGACCCGCCAACCTCGCGGACATCCTCGAACGGGTACTGGACAAAGGCATTGTGATCGCCGGGGACATCAAGATCGACCTCCTCGACATCGAGCTGCTGACCATCCGCCTCCGCCTGTTCGTCTCCTCGGTCGAGACGGCGAAGAAGGCGGGCATCAACTGGTGGGAGACCGACCCGGCCCTCTCCACCCGGGCCCACCGCGACGCCGTCGACGAGGAGAACCGGCGGCTGCGGGAGCGGATCGCCGAACTGGAGGCGGCCGAGGGTGAGGAACGGCCCAGCCGGCGGGACGCGGGCTGGGACGACAAGCGCCGGAGCCACAGCTGGCACCATGTGAAGGAGGCAGACGGCAGATGACTCGGACGGTGGAGCAATCGGGCCCGCGGCAACCGCTCCGCACGGAGACCTCAGCAGCCCTCGCCACCTATGTCTTCGCCGTCTGCCGTGGCGGCGACCCTGCGGCAGTGGCCGAGCTGTCGGGGCAGGCGCCGGGAGCGCCGGTGCGTCTGCTGAGGTTCGGCTCGCTGGAGGCGGTCGTCCAGGACGTCCCCGCGGCCGAGTTCGGTGCGGAGACCCTGCGGGAGCGGCTGGCCGACCGCGCGGACCTCGAACGCTGCGCCCGCGCCCATCACTCGGTGATCGCCGCCATGGCCGGCAGCGCTCCGACCCTGCCGCTGCCGCTGGCCACCCTGTATCTGGGCGACGAGCGGGCCCGGGTGGCGCTGCGTGCGGACGAGCGCCGCTTCCTCGCCGTGTTGGAGCGCATCACGGGCCGCGTCGAATGGGGCGTCAAGGTGTATGCGCGGCCGGAGGCGAAACAGGGGCCGGACCGATCCGCCGAGGCCCCGGGCGCCCCCGGCTCCGGCGCCGCGGGCTCCGGCACGCGCTCCGGGCGCGCGTATCTGGAGCGGGTGCGCGGCGCACGCCAGGACCGCGAGCGGCGCCAGCAGGCCGGGCTCGCCGCGGCGGAGGCCGTCGACCGGGCACTCCGTGGCATCGCGGTGGCCAGCAGACGGCTGCGCACGCACGAGACGACTCTCACCGGCGAACGCGGCGTCCAACTGCTCAACGCCGCCTACCTGGTGGCCGAGGGGGACGAGCACGACGTGGCCGCGGCGGTGCGGGAAGTCCGGCGCTCCCCCGCCTGCCGCAGCGTCGAGGTGGAGGTCACCGGGCCATGGGTGCCGTACTCCTTCGTGGACGACTCCTTCGTGGACGGGGGTGAGCCCGATGCCCGTGGGTGAACACGTCGGCGAGGTCGTGCCCTGGGAAGGACCGGAGAGCGGGGCGCCGATCGGGGTGCCGCTGGTCGACCTGCTGGACCGGGTGCTGGCCACGGGCGTGGTGGTCAGCGGCGACCTGGTGCTGGCGATTGCGGAGGTGCCGCTGGTGCGGCTCTCCTTGAACGCGCTGCTGTCCTCGGTCAACGAACGCGTCGCCGCTCCCTGGGGAGACGGGGGCCCGCTGTGACAGGTACGGAAGGCGAACCGGCGCGCGGCAGGAACGGCAGGCTGGAGCTGGACCCCGACCGGGTGGGCCGGGATCTGGTCTGTCTCGTCCTCACGGTCGTGGAGCTGCTGCGCCAGCTCATGGAGCGCCAGGCACTGCACCGCTGCGATCAGGGCGATGTGACCGACGAGCAGGAGGAGCGGATCGGCACGACGCTGATGCTGCTGGACGAACGTATGGACGAGCTGTGCGCACAGCACGGTCTCACCAGGGACGATCTGAACCTCGACCTCGGTCCGCTGGGGACGCTGCTGGAGCGCTGAGGAGGCCAACTGCCGCTCATTTGCCCGAAGTCGCGCGGAAAACGGTAGCCGAAGGGGATGATGGAGAACCCCGGCGGCTCTGCCGCGGGGGCACACCATCGGGGGCTTGGACGGCGATTCCCCGCCGGTGTGGGGCCCGCCGCCGCGCCTATCGGCGGCGGGCCCGAGCGGCCCGGGGCGCCTTCGGCCCCCCTCGCGTCCCGGGCCGTGCCGTGCTGGTTCCGCTCACCGGTTCCTGCGGGCCGGCGGTGGGGCCGCCGGACGCTGGAAGGGCGGGTCCAGCAGCTGTGCCTCGACCACTTCGCGGGCCACCTGGTGCAGCGGTCGCTGCCGGGAGCGGGCGTAGGCGCGCAGCGTACGGAAGGCGTCGTCGACGGAGCCGTTCCGGCGCTCCGCGAGGACCCCCTTGGCCTGCTCGATCACCACCCTGCTGCCGAGCGCCCGCTTCAGCTCGGCACCCCGGCGCAGCGCGGTCCGGTGCGCCAGGCCCAGCGCACATGCCCTGGCCAGTGCGGTCAGTGCGGCAGTGGCGGCCGGGCCGAGGGGCGTCTCCTCGTCGAGGTGGACGACGAGCACGCCCGCGCCGTGGTCCGACCGGATGTCCGGCAGCGCAACGGTGTGCACGGCGCACACGCCCGCCTCCAGCGCGGCCGGGGCGTACCGGGGCCATCTGGCGGCGGCGCCGTTCAGCGGCAGGGTGGACAGGGCGGTGCCGGTGCGCAGGGTGTCGGTCGCCGGGCCCTCGCGCTGCTCGTGCTCCACATGCCGCAGCCGCGCCGCGAGGGCGCCGCTGTACCCGTGGCGCACCGGGTCGGCCTCCGACGGGGCACCGAGGAGCGCCGCGGTCTCGCAGGCACGGCCTTCCCGGGCGAGGCGGTGGCGGGCGTGGACGGCCAGCGCGGTCAGCTTCGCGTGGCTGCCGTCCGCCTCACCGGCGCCGGGCCGGGCGTCGTCAGGCGCGGCGCCGTCAGCGGCGCCGTCGGCGAGCTCCAACAGCGCACCGGCGAACTCGGCTTCGCGTGCGTCCGCCTCCGAAGGTGCGGCCGCCGCGCGGGAGCTGGGCACAGACATGTTCACTCCGGTCCTGTTCTGCTCCGTAAGTGCCCCGCCGTGTTCCGCTCCGTGACCGCCCTGTCGAATCCGTCAAGTCGGGGCCCTCCCGTACGGTTCGGGAGGAAGGGCGCGCGGCAGGCAGGGGCCAGAACAGCGCGCGGCTCGTGCACGGCGCAAGCGGTGCTCGACCACCGTGTCGTTTTCCGGTCACCCGCTTCGCGACGGGGGCTGTGCCGGAGCGCCGCGCGGGCCTAGCATCTCCCACGGAGAAGGGAAGGACCGGCCCACGTCCCACATGAGGAGGTACGGGGCCATGGAGGACCCTGTACGCCGCATCCGGATGCGGACCTCGGACCCGCGGGAGGCCGAGGAGTTCCTGCGGCAGACGTACACCGAGCACACCTCGCAACTCTTCGGCGATCAGGACCGGTTCAGGTTCGACGCCGCGCTCACCCAGGCGGGCGCGATCGGCGTGGAGCGCCTCGCGCACTCGATGCGGGTACGGGCCGAGGCCGAACCGCATCACTGCGTCTATGTGGTGCAGGTGCTCGGCGGCACCCTGGAGGTCAGCGCCGGGCGGAACGAACTGCGTTCGGGCCCCGGTGACCTGCATCTGTGCGACCCGTACGCGCCGACGCTGGTGCACTGGGACAACGTACGGCTGGGCGTCGTGCGGATCGGGCTGCGCGAAGTGGAGCAGGTCGCCGCGGAGCTGGCCGGCACGGACGAGGCGACGGCACGCTTCTCCTTCGCGCGCCCCCTGTCGCCGGAGCGGGCACGCTACTGGCAGTCCGTGGTGCGCCACGTCAGCCACGATGTGCTGGGCAACCCGCAGGCGGCGGGCAGCCCGCTGATCCTGGACGAGGCGGCGCGTCTGCTGGCCACGGCGGCGCTGGCGACCTTTCCGCACGATTCCGCGGAGCGGTCCCGGCTGCCGTCGCCCGGCTGGCTGGCCCCCGCCGCGCTGCGCCGGGCCATGGCCTACATCGACGCCAACGCGGCGCGACCGCTCACCCTGCGGGACATGGCGGCAGCCGCCCGCACCAGTCCGCGCGCGCTGCAGCACGCCTTCGCGCGGCACTGCGGGACCACGCCGACCGCCTATCTGCGCCGGGTCCGGCTGGAGGGGGCGCACCGGGATCTGCAGGCGGCCGACCCGTCGTCGCAGGCGACCGTCGCCGCGGTGGCCGCGCGCTGGGGGTTCGCCAAGCCGGGCCGGTTCGCGAGTCAGTACCGGACGCGGTACGGGGTCTCCCCCAGCCACACGCTCCGCGGCTGAACGCAGCGGCGGTCGGGCTCCCCACGCCTCGGCCCGGTACGCCCCAAAAGCCATGGCCCCGCATTGCCGCCTGTGACAAAGTCCCGGCCGTGACCCACGACAGCATCCGCATCACCCCGCTCGCCGAGCGCCCCGAACTGACCGGCCGGCTCTACGACATCGCCGAGGACTGGCCCGCCTTCATCGCGCACGACCAGGTCGCCGCTGCCCTGCTCCAGCGGGTCCCGGAGGACTTCCCGCACCACTGCGTCGTCGCCACCGACGGCGACCGCGTCGTCGCGCGCGGGTTCAGCGTCCCCTTCAACGCCCGTCCGGACGGCCGTGAGGAGGCGCCCGACCAGGGCTGGGACCGGGTGCTGGGATGGGCGTACACCGATCGGCGGCTCGGTCACCCGGCCACGGTCGCGAGCGCGCTGGAGATCACCGTCGACCGCGCCCACCTGGGCCGCGGGCTCTCGTACCGGATGCTGGAGGCCCTGTACGCGGCGGCACGCGAGCAGGGGCACCGGACCCTGCTGGCCCCGGTACGCCCGACGGCCAAGCATCTGCGGCCGGACATGCCGATGGCGGACTACATCCGCGAGCAGCGCGCCGACGGGTTGCCGACCGACCCGTGGCTGCGCGTACACGTGCGGGCGGGCGGCACCGTGGAGAAGGTCGCGCCCGCCTCCATGACCGTGAGCGCCTCCCTCGCCCGGTGGCGGGAGTGGACCGGGCTGCCGTTCGACACCGCCGGTCCTGTGGTGGTGCCCGGCGCGCTGGTGCCGGTGCAGTGCGATCCGGCGCACGGGTACGCGGTGTACACCGAGCCGAACGTGTGGGTACGGCACCGGCTGGGATGACGGGCCGGGCGTAGCCGGTCCCGGCTCCGTTCAGTCCGCCGCCCGGCGCAGCCGCCACAGCCATGTCGTCTCGGCCGCTCTGGCCGCGTGCAGGGGCGCTTCCGGGTCACTGGCCCGGCCGTGCCGGGGCCGGGCGTCGAGCCGGTCGACGGCCCGGAGACCGGCGTCCGCGATCCACTCCAGCAGCTGCTCGCGCGGGCGCAGCCCCAGGTGCTCGGCGAGGTCGGAGAGGATCAGCCAGCCCTCTCCGCCCGGTGCGAGCCGTTCGGCGAGCCCGCCGAGGAACCCGCGCAGCATGCGGCTGTCCGGGTCGTACACCGCCTGTTCCAGCACGGAGGTCGGTTTGGCGGGCAGCCACGGCGGGTTGCAGACGGCGAGATCGGCCTGCCCGTCTGCCTCGGGTGGGAACAGGTCGGCCCGGACGACCTCCACCGCGCGGGCCACGCCGAGCCGTGTCACGTTCTCCCGCGCGCAGGCCAGCGCGCGCTCGCCCACATCGGTCGCGACCACCCGGCCCACGCCCCGCCGGGCCAGGACCGCAGCGAGGACGCCGGTGCCGGTACCGATGTCGAAGGCGACGATTCCACCCGCCTCCTGGCGGGGCAGCGGTGCCTGTGCCACCAGGTCGACGTACTCGCCGCGCACCGGTGAGAAGACGCCGTGGTACGGGTGGATCCGCTCGCCGCCCAGCGCGTCGACGACCACCCCTTTACGGCGCCACTCGTAGGCACCCAGCACGCCCTGCAGCTCGCGCAGGGAGACCAGCTCCAGGTCACCGACAGCGCCGTCGGCGGTGCCGTACGCCGCCGCACAGGCCGGGCCCACATCGGGTGCGCGGCGCAACGGCACGGCGTACGAGCCGCCGGGCGCGATCTCCAGCGGGACCAGCAGCATGCCCAGGACCCGGGCACGGCGGGAGCGTGCCTGCCGGTAGAGGTGGAAGCTCTCGCGAGGCGTGGCACCCTGCTTGGGCGGCTTGCGGTCCACCCGGCGGCCGAGGGCCGCCAGCAGTTGCCGGGCGCCGTGGTAGTCGCCGCGCCACAGCAGTGCGGTTCCCTCGCAGACGAGCTTGTAGGCGATGTCCGCGGCCATCCGGTCGTCGGCGACGGCGATCCGCCGCGGCGCCCGCGCCCCGCTCTCGGACCGCCATACGGCAGTACGCCGCCGACCGCCCTCTTCCCAGCTGACGGTCCCGGCCCCGGCCTCCGACTGTGCGCTCACCGCACAACCGTAACCGCGCGCGACGACACCCCCGTCCGCGCTGCCCGGCCCTATCCGCGCGAGGTGCGTACGGCCCCCATGCTGGCCGCCACCACCAGCGCGATGGCCAGCAACTGCGCCGGGCCCAGGTGCTGGCCCAGCACCAGGAAGCCCGCGGTCGTCGCGGCGACCGGCATCAGGCTCATCAGCACCGCGAAGGTCGCCGCCGGCAACCTGCGCAGGGCGAGCATCTCCAGGGTGTAGGGCAGCCCGGAGGAGAGCACCGCCACCGCGGCGCCGAGCCCCAGCGTGACCGGGTCCAGCAGCGCCGTTCCCGCGCTGATCACCCCCAGGGGGGCGCTCACCAGCGCGCCGATGCCCATGGCGAGCGCCAGCCCGTCGACCTTGGGGAAGCGCGCTCCGGTACGCGCGTTGAACAGGATGTAGGCCACCCACATCGCCCCCGCCGCCAGCGCGAAGGCCACACCGCCGACGTTGAGCCGGCCGAAGTCGCCGGCCGCCAGCAGATGGACACCGACCGCCGCCAGCGCCGCCCAGGCCAGGCTGATCAGGCGCCGCGAGGCGATGACGGACAGCGCGAGCGGGCCGAGGAGTTCGAGGGTGACGGCGGCGCCCAGCGGAATGCGGTCGATGGCCTGGTAGAAGAGGCTGTTCATGGTGCCGAGGGCCACCCCGAGCCCGGCGACCGCCAGCCAGTCCGCACGCGTGTAGCCGCGCAGCCGGGGCCTGAAGAGGGCCAGCAGCAGCACCGCGGAGAAGATCAGCCGCAGCGCCACCACGCCCAGCGCTCCGGCACGGGGGAAGAGCAGCGCGGCCACGGCGGAGCCGAACTGCAGCGAGAAGGCGCTGCCCAGTACCAGCCCGACCGCGCCCAGCCGGGCCCGCGGAGCGCCGGCTGCGGACGCGTCGGTACCGGCTGTGCTCCCCGAGGCGGGGGCGGCGGGTTCGGCAGCGCGGTCGGCGGCGGTCATGCACGACACGCTAAAGGTCCTCGGTCGATTGCGTGAAATGGGCTGACCAGCCTCTTCTCCACCGCCGTGAACCGCGGGGAACCGACTGATCACGGCATACGTTGAGCAGGTACCGGAGCCGATCCGGCCGGTACAGCCGCACACGACGGAGGCAGGACCATGGCAGGCTTTCTCGACCGCGCCAAGGAGCAGGCTCAGCGGGGCCTCGCGCAGGGCAAGGGGAAGATGGAGGAGGTCCAGGCCCAACGCGCCGGCAACGACCTGCTGCGTCGTCTCGGCGCCGCCTACTACGCGGAGCAGAACGGCACGGGCTCGGCCCAGGAGGTGCAGCGGGCCCTCGCCGCCGTCCAGGAGCACGTGGCCCAGAACGGCGACGGCTTCCTCAAGAGCTGACCCGGCCCGTCACAGGGCTGACGGGCCACCGGGTCCGGCTCACCCGAAGCGGACGCGGTGCAGCATCAGCAGCGCCGCCGCCATGTTCGCCGCGGGGACCTCCCCCGCGGCGATGAGGTCGGGCACCTCCTTGAGCGGGACCCACTCGCGCTTCTCGGATTCGAAGTCGTCCTCGGGCGGCCCCACGTACTCGGCGCTCGGTGACCAGTAGATGTGGTGCCGCGCGTCGGTCAGTCCGTTGGACGGCTCGACGGTCATCAGGTGGCGCAGCGGTCCGGGGCGCCAGCCCGTCTCCTCCACCATCTCCCGGGCGGCGGCCTCGACGAGGTCCTCGCCCTCCTCGACGACGCCCGCCGCCAGTTCCCACCCCCAGCTGTCCGTGATGAAGCGGTGCCGCCACAGCAGCAGCACCTCGTTGCGCTCGTTGACCGCGGTCGCCACGGCGACGGGCCGCAGCCGGATCAGATAGTGATCCAGATGCCGCCCGTCCGGCAGCTCCACGTCCGCCAGGTTCACCCGAAGCCACTGGTTCTCGTACACAGTGTGTTCACCCAGGTTCTTCCATCGCACGTATGTGCCCCCTTCCCGACGGAGGTTGGGCACATCCCAGCATGTCGTGCGCTCCCACTGACAGAGGCACTCCGCGCGCCCCGGCTCAGAACGGAACGCTCAGCGAGTCCTCGATGAGCTTCGCCGCCTTGGCCGCTGAAGTCCCGGGGTGCTGCTCCAGCCGCTTCCTGACCCTGCGCATGCGCCCGCGCAACCGCTGCGACTCGATGCCCTGCGCGGTGTCCACCATCTCCGCCGCGGTGACAGCCGCGCGCTCCGGTTCCCCGGCGTGCAGCGCCACGTCGGTGAGGGTGGCGAGCCGGTTGACGCGGCCGCGGACGTGCGCGGGCGCACGCGCCGCCTCCTGCGCGTACCTGGCTGCGGCGGACAGCTCTCCCAGGAGGATCAGCGCCTCGGCCAACCGCACCTCGACCAGGCCCGGTTGGACGTAGCTGGTCTCCTCCGGCTCCTCCTCGGGACGGATGCGCTCGGAGTACGCCTCGGCACGGCGCATGCAGTCGTACGCGTTGGCCCGGTCGCCCAGCCGCGCGTACGCGCCGGCCTGCATCGCGTACACATCCGTGGCGAGCGCGGGACTGATGTGCGCCCCGGTGGTACGCAGCACGGCCTGGGCGCAGGCCAGGGCGTGGCGGCAGTCGCCGAGGAACAGCGCCTGATTGACCAGGAGGGCGACCACATAGCCGCCGAAGAGCAGGTCGCCGGAGGCCTTGCCCAGCCGCAGCGCCTGGTGGAAATAGCGCTGGGCCAGCCCTTGCGCGTCGGCGTCGTAGGCGCAGATGCCGCTGATGGCCGCCAGCGAACCGGCGGCGCGGCACAGTTCGCGGCCCGTGGTGTCGTTGTAGCTGCCGCGCAGCAGGGGGGCGACCTCCCCGTTGAGGAAGCCGACGACCCGGGCGCGGGTGGCGACCCCGCCCGCGTTGCGGTACAGGTGCTCGTAGTGGCCGCGCGCGGAGTGCAGCACGCCGACGTCGGCGCCGGTGACCTCGGGGCCGCCGGCGTGCGAGACGTCCCGGTCCTCGGGCGGGTTCTCCCACTCCCACACCGGTGCGACAGCGGCGGCACCGGTCAGCAGGGAGGGTCCTGGCCAGTCGCTGTGCACCTGGTCGGAGCGCCACAGCGAGGCGGCGCGCTCCATGAACCGGCCCAGGCCCGCCTCCGCGCTGCCGAGGGGGGCACCGAGGGGCCGCCCGGCCGCCGTGACATCCATGCCGATATCACTGAGGGTGAGGGTCCTGCCGAGTTGGCGGCCGAGGACCTCACAGATCAACTCGGGGACCCTGCCGCGCGGCCGCTGTCCCTTCAGCCAGCGCGCCACAGCCGTGTGATCGTAACGCAGGGTTATTCCTGCGTGGCTTCCTAATCGATTGACTCTCGTCGCGAGACCAGCGCGGGACATCCCTGCCTGGTCAAGGAGCGCGTCCAGTTGGCTGTTGGGCTCCATGCCGCCCTCCGTCGGGTCCAACGTCTTGTTTCGCAGAGTAACGGACCTGCATTCACACGGGGTGTGAAAGCACCACGCAGTCGTGCGCCCGGCACATGCTCCCGAAGCCGCGAGCGATGCGCTTACCTGAAACCGTCCGCGTGCATGACAGCACATTCAGCACACGGAGAGCTACGGAAAGACATCACTCGATTCCGGAAGTGAGGCAGAACGGTGAACGATCCCATCAGGTTCGAGCTCGGGAACGCCCATGCGTCCCGCTGACCCCGCACGTGCCACGGCGTACCCGAACGCCCGGTCCCGCAGCCGCACCCCCAACCGCGCGCTGCGCGCCCTGCTGGAGGAGACCGAGTGGACGCAGGCGGCGTTCGCGCGCGCCCTGGCTCGTCTCGGCGCCGAGGTGGGCATCCACCTTCGGTACGACAGAACTTCAGTCGCCCACTGGCTGCGCGGCAGCCGCCCCGACCCCCGGGTGCAGCACCTCATGGCGGAGGCGCTCTCGCGCCGCCTCGGCCGCCGGATCACGGTGGCGGACCTGGGGATGAACGGCGCGCGGGGCGGACACCCGGGGGCGACGACGCGCCGCCGCGGCTCGGGGTCCCCCCGGACGGGGGCGGGCGGAGGCGACGACGACGCCTCCGATACGGGCGGGGAAGGGCGCCGCCCCGGCGCGGCGCCCGCGGACCCGGAACGCCGAGCCCCCCTGCGGCCCGCCACGGGCACCGGCGAGCCCCACGCCCCGGCCGGCCCGGAGGCGGAGGCCGGTGCCCGGGAGCACCCGGTGGACAGTGCGCTGTTCGGGCTCGGCAGACCGTCCCACCCCGCCGACCAACTCACCGCGCTCACCGCTCCGGTGGTCCCGCCGCCCCGTGCGGACGCCCCTCCCCCGGCGCCGTACACCCTGCGGCTGCTGGCCGAGACGGTGAGCCACCCCGAGGACGGGCCCGGGGACCGGCGGGAGGGCGCACCCACTCCGGCCCCGCTACCCGGCGCGCGCAACACCTGTACGGCACGCGGCTCGCGCCCCCTCAGCAGTCCGGGGCCGGGCGAGGTGGCCTCCCTCCACGAGCACGCCAGGTTCTTCACGCTCCAGGCGGACCGGTACGGCGGCGGCCACATCCGTACCTCGCTCGCCGCCTACCTCTCCGGGCTGGTCCGCACCCTGCGCTGCGGGGAGGAGGGCGTGCACCACCGGGGGATGCAGGCGGGCGCCGCACGGCTCAGCTATCTGCTGGCCCGGGTCTACGCCGACGAACACCGGCACGGCCTCGCCCAGCGCGCCTTCCTCACCGCCGCCGAACTCGCCGAGGAGGCCGCCGACCCGGAGGGCGTGGCGCTGGCCCGCCGCGCCCTCAGCTCACAGGCGCACCAGTTGGGGCACCCCCGGGCGAGCCTCGCGCTCGCCGAGGCGGCCTTGGCGGCGGCACCGGCCGACACCGACCCCTCGGCCCGCGCGTTCCTGTACGCGGGGCTGGCCGTCGCCGACGCGGCGTGCGGCGACGGGGACCGGGCGCTGGACGCGCTGGGCCGCGCCGAGCGCCAACTGGCCCGCGCCCCTGTCGATCTGACGACCGGCCCCGAGAGCCCGAGCGGCGAGCCGGTCGGCACCTACCAGAACGCGGCGCTGCTCTACCAGTCCAGCCAGGTGCGGGCCGCACTGGGCGACCGCGAGGGCGCCATCCACGACCTGCGCGCCTCGTTGCACTCGCGCCCCACCGGCGAGCGCCGCACGCGCGCCCTGTGCCAGGCGGAGCTGGCCGAACTGCTGCTGGCCTGCGGGCGGCTGGAGGAGGCCTGCGCCGTCTGGAGCGGCTTCCTGGAGGTTTCGGCACAGGTGCGCTCGGGCCGGGTACTGGCCGCCCGCGCCCGGATACCCGGGCTGCTGCGCCCCTACGCGCGCGACCGGCGGGTGCGTTCACTCCTCGTACAGGCGAACCCTCCGACGGGTCCGGGGGACGGCGGCTAGAAGCAGCATGGGAACGGGTATGAGGTGGGGACACACTCCGGCAGCGGCAGCGAGGACCGGACACCCAGCAGACGGGGGCGAGCATGGCCACACCCATCACCGCGACCGCGTTCGTCCAAGCGCTCAAGAAGGAGGGCGTACAGGTCGAGGAGGTCCGTGACTGGCGCAACCACAACCGCAATCAGCAGGGGCCGTGGGGGCCGGTGCACGGCATCATGATCCACCACACGGTCACCAGCGGCTCGGCCGAAACGGTCGATCTGATCTACGACGGCCGTCCGGAGCTGCCCGGTCCGCTCTCGCACGGCTGCGTCACCAAGGACGGGACCGTTCATCTGACGGGCCACGGCCGGGCCAACCACGCGGGCTCCGGCGATGACGACGTACTGCGCGCCGTCATCGCCGAGCGCGCCCTGCCCGAGCCGAACCAGCGGAACACCGACGGCAACCGGTATTTCTACGGCTTCGAGTGCGAGAACCTCGGAGACGGCAAGGACCCGTGGCCCGACGAGCAGCTGGACGCGATCGAGCGCGCCGCGGCGGCCCTGTGCCGACACCACGGATGGGGGGCCCGCTCGGTGATCGGCCATCTGGAGTGGACGGATCAGAAGAGCGATCCGCGCGGCTTCACCATGGACGCCATGCGCGAGCGGATCGCCGAGCGCCTGAAGTGAGGGCCCGGGCGGCGCCCCGTGGACCGGTGACCACAATGGAAGGGTGCCGCCCCAGCCCGACCCCCTCGCCCCGCTCGCCGCGCGTCTTCCCTCCCCGCTGCAGGAGGTCGACGACGAGCGGTTCGCCCGTCGGGGGCTGCGGCTCCTCCTCAAGCGCGACGACCTCATACACCCCGCACTCCCCGGTAACAAGTGGCGGAAACTCGCCCCTAACCTGCGGTCGGTGGCCGAGACCAGCCACCGCCGGCTGCTGACCTTCGGCGGGGCCTACTCCAACCACCTTCGGGCCACCGCGGCGGCGGGCCGGCTGCTCGGGCTGCGCACGATCGGGGTGGTGCGCGGGGACGAGCTCGCCGACCGCCCGCTGAACCCGTCCCTGGCCCGCTGCGCCCGGGACGGCATGGTGCTGCACTTCGTCTCGCGCGCCGACTACCGCCGTCGCGCCGATCCGGCGTTCCACGAAGCGCTGCGCGCCCGCTTCGGCGCGTGCGCCGTCGTCCCCGAGGGGGGCAGCAACGCGGCCGCCGTACGCGGGTGCGCCGCGCTGGGCGAGGAGCTGCGCGGGCGTACCGATGTGGCGGCCGTCGCCTGTGGCACCGGCGGCACCCTCGCCGGTATGGCGGCGGGTCTTTCCGCAGGTCAGCGCGGTCTGGGTGTGCCCGTACTGAAGGGCGGTTTCCTCGCGGGCGAGGTCGCGCGGCTGCAGCGGGCGACCTTCGGCGGGCCACGCGGCGACTGGTGGCTGGAGGAGGGCTTCCACGGCGGCGGCTACGCCAAGGTGAGTGCGGAGCTGTCCCGGTTCGCGCTGGACTTCGCCGAGCGCCACGGTCTGCCCCGGCTGGACGAGATCTATGTGGCCAAGCTTTTGTTCGCCCTCACACAGCTCGCGGCCGCGGGCGCCTTCCCGAGCGGCAGCACGGTGACGGCGGTCGTGACGGGGCGGCACCACCCCACAGAGCGGTAACCCAGAGTGAGAAAATTCGTCACGCTCCGCACCCGTCAATGCACCGCATCTTCCAACATGTTGACTCTCAGTAGTCACCCCTCGCACCCCTCAGACAACTTCGGTCCATCCCGGGTCGCCCACAGGGGCGGGTTTCGGCCCTTGTCGGAGGGTGTGCCGCAGGGGGCTATGAACGCATCAGGTGACGGGTATTGACATGACAGGCCCTTCCAGCGACACCCGGGCACCCGGCGATACGGGTACACAGGGTGGCCGCCGGAGTCCTGGGAACCGCCCGGGAAAGCGGCCCCCGGTAGCCCCATAAGACCAACACAGCGTAATCGCGGTGGATTTGGGGCCTCCAACCCCTAGCCACAGACAGTGCCCATATGTTTACTATGGGTGACGTTCGCGAATGAGGCGGCAGTGATCGGTGCGTGCGGCATCGTGACACGGATCGCGATAGCGTCACTGACGAAACGAACCAACAGCCGCTTCGGCCCGCGAGGCCCAACCGGCTCGTGCCACCTTGGAGGTGAGGGTGTCCCAGATCGCAGGCGAGCCCGCGTCGCAGGACTTCGTCGAGGTCCGGCTGCCGGCGGCGGGTGCCTATCTGTCGGTGCTGCGGACGGCCACCGCCGGGCTCGCGGCCCGCTTGGACTTCACCCTCGACGAGATCGAGGATCTGCGGATCGCCGTGGACGAGGCGTGCGCGATCCTGCTTCAGCAGGCCGTCCCCGGCTCCGTGCTCAGTTGTGTCTTCCAACTCGTCGGCGATTCGCTGCACGTCACCGTCTCGGCGCCGACGACCGATGGCCGTGCCCCCGAGCGCGACACCTTCGCGTGGACGGTGCTCTCGGCCCTGGCCGGTGAGGTGGGTTCAGCAGTGTCGGATGACCGTACTGTCAGCATCAGCCTGCACAAAAAGCGCGGTGCGGGGCCCGGAGCGTCGTGACCGAGCACGAGGCAAGTCAGATGTGGTCAGGCCGCCCGGGGGCGGTCTCCCGGGGCGTTCCCGAACAACAGCCCCGGCCGCACCCGGCCGACCCCAGCATGCAGCGACCCAGGCAGGCAGAGCGGGCGGACGCTATGGACCAGCAGCAGCACGAGCGGCGTGAGCGGGCCGCAGGTGACTCCCGCGCATTCGATCCGGCCGAGCGCGGCGGTGCGCGCGCGCTCTTCATCGAACTGCGGAAGTTGCCGGACGGCCCCGAGCGCGCCGAGCTGCGCAACCATCTGGTGCGTATGCATCTGCCCCTCGTCGAGCATCTGGCCCGCCGCTTCCGCAACCGCGGCGAGCCGCTGGACGACCTGACGCAGGTCGCGACGATCGGTCTGATCAAGTCGGTGGACCGCTTCGACCCCGAGCGCGGCGTCGAGTTCTCGACGTACGCGACACCCACGGTTGTCGGCGAGATCAAACGTCACTTCCGCGACAAGGGCTGGGCCGTGCGCGTGCCCAGGCGCCTCCAGGAGCTGAGGCTCTCCCTCACCTCCGCGACGGCCGAGCTCTCCCAGCAGCACGGGCGGGCTCCGACCGTGCACGAGCTGGCGCAGCGCCTGGCGATCTCCGAGGAAGAGGTCCTGGAGGGCCTCGAATCGGCGAACGCCTACAGCACCCTGTCGCTCGACGTGCCCGACACCGACGACGAGTCCCCGGCCGTCGCCGACACCCTCGGCGCCGAGGACGACGCCCTGGAGGGCGTCGAGTACCGGGAATCCCTCAAACCCCTGTTGGAGGAGTTGCCGCCGCGGGAGAAGAAGATCCTGCTGCTGCGGTTCTTCGGCAACATGACCCAGTCGCAGATCGCCCAGGAGGTGGGCATCTCCCAGATGCACGTCTCCAGACTCCTGGCCAGGACCCTGGCCCAGCTGCGGGACCGTCTGCTGGTCGAGGAGTGACCTGCCCCCTGCCCACCGGGCAGGGGGTCTCTCATCCGGGGCCGATCCCCAGGGCCTCGGTGGCCTTCGGGTTCACCAGACACCCCAGGACGGCGACGGCGGCCAGCGCCAGCGCGACGGCGGCCACGAGCAGTCCGCCCCCGTTCTGCGCCATCTGCCAGGCCACCGGGAGCGCGAGCAGCTGGACGATCATCGAGGGGCCCCGGCTCCACCGGCGCCGCAGCCACAGCCCGCGGGCCGCCGCCAGCGGCAGTACGGACAGTGCGAGCACGGTCACGGCCAGGGTGGCGGCCTGGACCATGTCGTCGGGCCGCCCGGTGAACAGCAGCACCAGGGAGATGAGCCCGAACCCGGCGACGACCAGTCCTTCGGCACCGGTCACCACAGCGGCGGCCACGACCCTGCGCGGCCCACGCACCTTCGTCACCGTCTCCCTCGCATCTTCCGTATCCGTCCCGGTGCCCGCCCGGGTCAGCCTCTCGCTCACATATGCAGCGTAGCCCTCCGTACGGGTACCTCACGGCGGGCGGCCGGGGGCGGAGGGGGTGGGCCGTGTACCCCGCGGTAGGTACGCTCACACCATGCGCGCACTACTCGTGGTCAACCCGGCAGCCACCACCACCAGCGCACGGACCCGTGATGTGCTGGCGCATGCGCTCGCCAGCGACCTGAAGCTGGAGGTCGCGACCACCCAGTACCGGGGACACGCGCGGGACCTCGCCCGCCAGGCGGCCCAGGGCGGCACCGCCGAGCTGGTCATCGCGCTCGGCGGGGACGGCACGGTCAACGAGGTGGTCAACGGCCTGCTGCACGACGGGCCCGACCCGGAGCGGCTGCCGCGGCTGGCGGTGGTCCCCGGCGGCTCCACCAATGTGTTCGCGCGCGCACTGGGCATGCCCAACGACGTGGTGGAGGCGACCGGGCATCTGCTGGACGCGCTGGAGGCGGGCTCGGAGAGAACGATCGGCCTGGGCATCGCCGGCGGCGTGCCGGGCACGGACGACGCCGAGATCCCCGACCGCTGGTTCACGTTCACGGCAGGCCTCGGGTTCGACGCCGGGGTGATCGGCAGAGTCGAACAGCAGCGGGAGCGGGGAAAGCGCTCCACCCACCCCCTCTATGTGCGCCAGGTCCTGCGGCAGTTCCTGAACGAGCCGCACCGCCGCAACGGAACGATCACGCTGCGGCGGGAGGACGCCGAGCCGGTGACGGAGCTGTCGCTGTCGATCGTGTGCAACACCGCACCGTGGTCCTACCTGGGGAACAAGCCGCTCTACGCGGCCCCCGAGGCGTCCTTCGACACCGGTCTCGACGTGCTGGGCCTGCGCAGACTGACGCCGCTGGCGGTGAGCCGCTACGGCACCCAGCTGCTGACTTCGAGCCCGGAGCGGGGGCCGCGCGGCAAGCACGCGGTGACACTGCACGACCTCACCCGGTTCACCTTGCATTCGCAGGCGCCGCTGCCGTTTCAGATGGACGGTGACCACCTGGGACTGCGTACGAGCGTGAGCTTCACAGGCGTACGGCGTGCACTGCGTGTGATTGTGTAAGTGGAAGGGGCGAAAGTCCTTCCACTCGAACGTTTAGGCCAGGGTCCACCCCCTCGAATGACGGCTGTGAGCTAGTCGACACCAAGGATTCAAAAAAAAGTTTCCGGAAGGGGTTGTATCCGCCGCCGAGGTTTGCGAGTCTCTTCATGGCGATCGGGACGGCCCCGCCATCAGGGCCCCCTTGAGAGCCGGAATCCCTTTCTTTGACTCCAGTGGGACCCGCATCACATTTGTGAGGCCCCACTTCCCCCGTCGAGGGATTCGTGAAAGCGTTCACATTCACAAGCAAGCCACATCACGAGGAGAGGTAGCAGCCATGGACTGGCGTCACCACGCCGTTTGCCGCGAGGAAGACCCCGAGCTGTTCTTCCCCATCGGCAACACCGGTCCTGCGCTGCTGCAGATCGAGGAAGCCAAGGCCGTCTGCCGCCGCTGCCCCGTCATGGAGCAGTGCCTGCAGTGGGCTCTGGAGTCGGGTCAGGACTCCGGTGTCTGGGGTGGTCTCAGCGAGGACGAGCGCCGCGCGATGAAGCGCCGTGCCGCCCGCAACCGGGCGCGGAACAACGCCGCGACCGCCTGACGCCCAGCCCTGCACCAGCTGCACCCCCGAGACGCAGCGCGCAGCGCCCTCGGAGCGCGTATACGCAGAGCGTGAAAGCGCCGAGCACCCGTCCTGGCCCAAGGACCGGGTGCTCGGCGCTTTTCGTCTGCGCGGGCCGCTCAAGACCCCGCACATCAGCGCTTGTCCGCCTCCACCGGGAGGTCGAAGAGGACCCGGGTGCCGCCCGTGGTGCCCGGCAGCATGTCGAAGGTGCCGCCCAACTCCCCTTCCACCAGGGTACGGACGATCTGCAGGCCCAGATTGCCGCCGTTCTTGGCGTCGAACCCCTCCGGCAGGCCGCGTCCGTCGTCCTGCACGGTGACCAGCAGCCTCGCCTCGTCCTGCCCCGCGGCCACCCCGCGGACGGCGTGCACCTCGATGGCGCCCTGGTCCTCGGGGCCGAAGCCGTGCTCGATGGCGTTCTGGAGAACTTCGGTGAGCACCATGGACAGCGGGGTGGCCACCTCGGCGCCGAGGATGCCGAACCGGCCCGTACGGCGCCCGGTGATACGGCCGGGTGAGATCTCGGCCACCATCGCCAGCACCCGGTCGGCGATCTCGTCGAAGTCCACCCGCTCGTCCAGGTTCTGGGACAGCGTCTCGTGCACGATGGCGATGGAGCCGACCCGGCGCACCGCCTCGTTGAGCGCCTCCTTGCCCCGGTCCGAGTCCATCCTGCGGGCCTGGAGACGCAGCAGCGCGGCCACCGTCTGGAGGTTGTTCTTCACCCGGTGGTGGATCTCCCGGATGGTGGCGTCCTTGGTGATCAACTCGCGCTCGCGACGGCGCACTTCTGTGATGTCGCGCAGCAGGATGAGCGAACCGATGCGCGTCCCCTTGGGTTTGAGCGGGATGGCGCGCAATTGCACGATGCAGTCGTTGGCCTCCACCTCCGCGCCGCGCGGCGCCCAGCCGCTGGCCAGCTTGACCATCGCCTCGTCCACCGGGCCGCGGGAGGGGGCCAGTTCCGCGGTGGCCTCGCCCAGGTGCAGTCCGACCAGGTCGGTGGCCAGGCCCAGCCGGTGATAGGCGGACAGCGCGTTCGGACTGGCGTACTGGACATGGCCGTCGGCGTCCAGCCGGATGAGGCCGTCGCCGACGCGCGGCACATGGTCCATGTCCACCTCGTGCCCGGGGAACGGGAAGCTGCCCGCAGCGATCATCTGGGCGAGGTCGGAAGCGCTCTGGAGGTAGGTGAGCTCCAGCCTGCTCGGCGTGCGGACGGTCAGCAGATTGGTGTTGCGCGCGATGACGCCCAGCACCCGGCCCTCGCGGCGTACGGGGATGGACTCGACCCGCACCGGAACCTCCTCGCGCCACTCCGGGTCGCCCTCCCGGACGATCCGCCCCTCGTCCAGTGCGGCGTCCAGCAGCGGCCGGCGGCCCCGGGGCACCAGATGGCCGACCATGTCGTCCTGGTGCGAGGTGGGGCCGGTGTTCGGCCGCATCTGGGCGACCGAGACATAGCGGGTGCCGTCCAGGGTGGGCACCCACAGCACGAGGTCGGCGAAGGACAGATCGGCGAGCAGCTGCCACTCGGACACCAGCAGGTGCAGCCACTCGAGCTCCACATCGGTCAGAGCGGTGTGCTGGCGTACGAGGTCGTTCATGGAGGGCACGGGGCCGAGGGTACGACAGGCCGGGGGGCGGGCGGACGGGGGTCGGGCCACGGTGGAGAATCGGCGGACAGAACCGTGCGATCCATAGACAGACGACCGTGGTCTAGTCCAGAATCCTCCCGGAAGAACTTCTGCTCTCCCCGCACAGGAGGGCAGATCGAGGCCCGCGACGCTTTCTGCCCTGACAGCGCCCGGGTCTTGTGGCTCCGGGCTGCGGTGCCGGGCGGGTTGAGGGTCCCGCTCCGGCGCCGCGGCCCGAAGTGCTCTTCGGACCGAAGTGCTCTTCGGACCGCACAGCCCGGCGACCCGGCGCAGGCCGCCCGTCAAGCGTGCTGGATCGCCTCGTCCGCGGTCACCGGGAAGCGCGTCGTACGGTCGCCCAGCAGCAGGGCGCGGTAGGTGGCCGTGGCGGCCTCCTCCAGGTTCATCGCACGCCGGAAGGCCATCCCGACGTCCTCTCCCAGGGCCGAGCAGCCGTGGTGCGCCAGCAGGACGCAGTTGTGCTCCTTGGCCTGCTCGGCCGCGGTGTCGGCCAGCTCGTCCGACCCGTTCGGATAGAAGTCCGTACGGCCTATCGACCGTACGTACACCGCGTGGTCCAAGGTCAGCAGCCGGATCTCGTGGCCGAGCGCGTCGACCAGCACGGCGTGCTGCGGGTGCATGTGGACGATCGCGTTGATGTCGCCCCGCACCTGGTAGGTGCGCTGGTGGAGCTTCCACTCGCTGGAGGGGTGGGGGTTGCCGCCGACGGCCTCGCCCGCCAGGTTCAGTACGGTGAAGTCCTTCGGGGTCAGCCGGTCCAGCCAGGTCCCCTTGCCCGTGACGACGAACTCCTCACGGCCGGGGAGCCGGGCGGACAGATTGCCGCCGCTGGCCAGGACGAAGCCCCGCCGCACGGCGGTGGCCCCGACGTCGATGAGCTGCTCCACCAGACCGTCGAGCGTGGTCGCCTGCTCCATGGCCGGCTGTGTCATCCGCCGCCCCTCCCTCAGCGGGTCTCGGTGACCTTGGCCAGCGAACGCGGCGCGTCCGGGTCCTGGCCGCGCGCCATGGTGACCTCGTAGGCGAGCAGCTGCAGCGGCAGGATCTGCACGATGGGCTGCAGCTCCTCCGGCAGCCCGTCGGTCGGCAGCGCGAACCCGGCCGAGGCGCGGTCCACCTCCTCCTGGCGGCCGATGACCACCAGGTCGGCGCCCCGGTCCCGCAGCCGCTCCAGCACCGGCTGCAGCGCCTCGCCGCCCTTGCCGTCCGCGACGACGGCGATCACCGGCGAGATGTTGTCCACCATGGCCAGCGGCCCGTGCAGCAGGTCGGCGCCGGAGTAGGAGAGCGCGGGGATGTAGCTGGTCTCCATCAGCTTCAGCGCGGCTTCCTTCGCCGTCGGATAGCCGTAGCCGCGCGAGGTGAGCACCATGCGCTCGGCGAACCGGTACCGCGCCGCCAGTGCCTTGACCTCGCCCTTGCGGGCCAGCACCGCCTCGGCCAGCTCGGGCAGCGCCTTGGCGGCGTCGAGACCGGAGCCACCGCGCAGACCGTCCACGAACAGATACAGCGCCAGCAGCTCGGCGGTGTAGGTCTTGGTGGCGGGCAGCGCCTTCTCCGGGCCGGCCAGCACATCGATGTGGAACTCGCTGACCTGCGCGAGCGGCGAGTCGGCGTTGTTGGTGACCGCGAGCGTGATCGCCCCCGCCTCGCGTGCCGCCTCGGTGGAGGCCACCAGGTCCGGGCTGCCGCCGGACTGGCTGATCGTGATGACCAGGCAGTCGGTGAGGTCCGGCCGGGCGCCGTACGCGGTCGTCGTCGACATGGAGGTCAACCCGCACGGCTTGCCCAGCTGGATCTCCAGCAGGTACTTGGCGTACAGGGCGGCGTTGTCGGAGGTGCCGCGCGCCGTCAGCAGCACGAAGCGGGGGTTCTTCGCGGCGATCCGCCCGGCCACCTCGCGGATGGCCGGGGCGCCCTCGTCCAGGATGCGGCGCAGCACGGCGGGCTGCTCGGCCATCTCGCCGGACATGATGGTGCCCGGCTCGGACGGGGCGTTCGAGGACATGCGGGTCCCTCCTGGGGTGACGTTCATGTGCGGTCGCGGTTCGATCCTACGGCGTGCCGGATACGGCGGGTTTTGCCCCGGCGGTTCATCCGCGGGCGATGACCTCGGCCGCAGCCCTTCCGCAGACCCGCGCCGCGCCGTGGGTGGCGACGTGCAGGGCGCCCTGCGGCGGAGACTGCGGCAGACCCATCTCGACGACCACCGTGTCGTCGCGCTCGGCCACGAGCCGGGCCACCGCGTCGGCCATCCACGGATGCCGGTGCAGGTCGCGGACGACCACGACGACGGGGCGCTCCCCCGCGTCGGCGAGCACCGCGGCGCCCACGTCCCCGTCGGCGCTCCCGTACGTACCCGTACGAGTGCCCGGAACCATCCGCTCCAGTTCCGCGGCCGGCCCCCAGGGCGTCTCGTCGCCCACGGCGATGTTGGCGACCGTGGTGAGCGCCGCGACGAACAGCGGTCCGGCGGGGCGGCGGTAGCTCTCCAGCCCGGTCACGACCAGCGCGCGCCGGGCCGCCTCCAGTCCGATGCCCGCACCGGCCGCTGTCGGATCGGCGCGGAGGGCGGGGTCGGCCAGACCCCCCGTGTCCGACCGCCGCACCCCCCGCGCCCACGCGGCGAGGCCGCGTACCCGTGCCGCGGCGTCGGCGAGCCGCTCCTCCGTCAGCTCGCCGTCGCGTACGGCCCTCACCAAGGCGTCGCGCAGCCCCAGCACGGTGTCCTCACCCGACAGTCCGCCGCCCACACAGATCGCGTCGGCCCCGGCGGCGAGCGCCAGTACGCTGCCGCGTTCGAGGCCGTAGGTGGCGGAGATGGCCCGCATCTCCATCCCGTCGGTGACGATGAGCCCCTGGTGGCCCAGGCCGCCCTCGCTGCGGGGCGCTCGCAGCAGCCCGGTCAGCGCGGCGGGGCTGAGGGTCCCGGGGTGTGCCGCGTCCAGAGCGGGCAGCAGGATGTGGGCGCTCATCACGCACTTGCTGCCCGCCTCGACGGCCGCGGCGAAGGGCACCAGTTCCCGGGACCTGAGGGTGGCCAGGTCGGCGTCGATGCGGGGCATGGCGTGGTGCGAGTCGACGGCGGTGTCGCCGTGCCCGGGGAAGTGCTTGACGCAGGCGGCGACGCCGGCCGCCTGCAGGCCCTCGACGTAGGCGACGGTGTGCCGGGCGACCAGTTCAGGGTCGCCACCGAAGGACCGTACGCCGATGACGGGATTGTCCGGGTTGGAGTTGACGTCGGCGGAGGGCGCCCAGTTGAGGTTGACGCCCGCGGCGGCGAGCCTGCTGCCGAGCTCGTGGGCCACGGCCCGGGTGAGGTCGGGGTCGTCGATGTGGCCGAGGGCGAGGTTGCCCGGATACGAGGAGCCGGTCCTGGCCTCCAGCCGGGTGACGTCTCCGCCCTCCTCGTCGATGGCGACGAGGAGCTCCGGGCGTACGTCGCGCAGCTGTTCGGTGAGCAGGGCGAGCTGCTCGGGAGAGTCGATGTTGCGCCCGAACAGGCCGACCGATGTGAGCCCTTCGTCCAGTTGCCGCAGCAGCCAGGTGGGTGCCGAGGTCCCGGTGAAGCCGGGCTGGAGGACTGCGAGGGCGTCACGGGTGAGGGTGTCGGACGCTCGTACGGAAGTGGTCATGCGGCGCGGTCCCTTCACTTCACTGGTGTGCCTGGGGTTGCGGCGGCGGTGTCGCACGGCATCCCGCCACCGCCCGTCATCCCTTCACCGCGCCGGAGGTGAGGCCGGCCACTGCCTTGCGCTGGAGGTAGAGGAAGAGCAGCAGGATCGGGATGGCGAAGAGGGAGGCCGCCGCCATCGTGGCACCCCAGTCGTCGCCGAAGGCGGTCTGGAACTTCGACAGCCACAGCGGCAGCGTCTGGGCTTCGGCGTCCTTGTTGAGGATGAGGACCATGGGGAATTCGTTCCACGCCGTGATGACCCCGAACAGCGAGGTGGCCATCAGACCGGGCGCCAGCAACGGGAAGATGACCCGGCGGAACGCCTGGAACCGGGTGCAGCCGTCCACCATGGCCGACTCCTCCAGGTCCTTGGGCACGGCCGCGACATAGCCGCGTAGCGTGATGATGGTCAGCGGCAGCACCATGACGGTGTAGAAGAGGGTCAGCGGCACCAGGCTGTTCAGCATCTCGGCGTCCCGGACGATCATGTAGATCGCGATGACCATGACCTCCCAGGGAGCCATCTGGGCGATCATGAAGACGAGGATGATCCCCTTGCGTCCCTTGAACCGCATCCGGGCCAGGGCGAACGAGGCGAACAGCGCCACCAGGAGCGAGAACCCGACGGCCAGCACCGTCACGGTGACGGAGTTGCGCACCAGCGTCCAGAAGTTCTCGGCGCTCACCGCGGTCTTGAAGTGCTCAAGGGTGGGCGAGCTGGGGAACCAGACCGGGGTCTCGCTGATGATCTGCCCGTTCGGCTTGAACGCCGTGTTGAACATCCAGTACACGGGAAAGATGAACGCCACGAACAGCACCAGTGCGGTGGCGTTCGGCCATATCCGGCCCAGCAGTGACCGTGGCATCAGGCCCTGCCCCCCTTGCTCTCTTCGGAACCGTCGGCGTCGTCGGCGTTCTCCTGCCGCAGCACCAGGCGCAGGTAGTACGACATCAAGGCCAGCAGGATCAGGATGGTGAGGACGGAGATCGCCGCGCCGGTGCCGTAGTGCTGGTTGCCGACACCTTCCACGAACGCGTAGACGGGCAGCGTCTCGGTCAGCCGGTCGGGCCCGCCCTCGTTGATGGCGAAGACGTGCGGAAAGGCCTTGAAGATCCAGATGACTTCGAGGAACGTCGCGACCATCAAGAACGGCTTCAGGAACGGGAAGGTGACGCTCTTGAAGCTCTCCCAGGCCCCCGCACCGTCCAGTGCGGCGGCCTCGTACAGCTCGCGGGAGATGGTCGTCGTCGCGGCGTAGAGGTTGATCGCCACGAACGGGACGGAGGTCCACACGATCAGCAGCGAGATGACGAAGAACGTGGACAGCTGGGTGCCGGTCCAGTTGTAGTCCGCCATCGAGTCGAAGCCGAGCTCGGCCAGCACCCAGTTGACGACACCGAACCGCTGCGCGAACAGCCACTGGTAGACGGTGGTCGCGGCGATGATCGGCATGGCCCAGGCGAGCACCAGCCCGACCAGCAGCAGCAGCCGCATCTTGGACCCGAGCCGGGCCAGCAGCAGCCCGATGAGGGTGCCGACGACGATGATCACGACGACATTGACCGCCGTGAAGATCACCGACCGCAGTGTGACCCGCCAGAACGTCTCACTGCTGAGCGTGTCGGTGTAGTTGGTGACCCCGTTCCACTCGGTGACGTGCTGGATCAGCTGGGTCATGTTGAGGTTCTGGAACGACAACATGCCGTTGGTGACCAGCGGATACCCGAGGAAGACAGCGGTCATCGCGAGGGCGGGCAGCAGCAGGAGGTAGGGCAGCGCGCCCTTCCCGGTGACCCGCTTGACAGGCGGAGGCGGCCCGGGAGTCCCCACCGCCTGGACGGGCACCTTGCCCCGCGGCGGTGCCTCTTGGGCTTTCACAGACATCCGATCTCCAACCGCGGGGGTGGGGGCGACAGCAGCCGCCGCCCCCACCCCCGCCCTCGCGCACGGGTCACTGCTTCTGGGACAGCCGCTTGTTCATCTCGCCCTCGACCGCCTTGGCCGCGGCGTTGTGGGACTTTCCGTTCAGTACGGACGTCATGTACGACTTGATCGGGTTGGGCGGGTTCTCCACGGCACCCCACTCGGGGATGAGCGGTGTCAGACCGCCGCCCTCGACCGCGGGCGCGGCGGCCTCGGCGGCGGGGTTGCCCTTCAGGTTGCTCTGCAGGGCGCTCTTGTTGGGGATGACCCCGCCCTCCTTGGCGAGCGCGCCCTCGAACTTGTCGGACAGCGCGATCTTGAGGAATTCCTTGGCGAGTTCCTGCTTTTCGCTGCCTGCGGCGACGGCGAGGTTGGAGCCGCCGAGGAAGACACCTTCGGGCTTGTCGGCGGTCTCACCCGGAATGGTGAAGTAGCCGATGTCCTTCTCGATCTTCTTGTTGGCCTCGATCGCGGTGGCCGCCTCCCAGCTCAGCCCGATGAACGCGCCGGTCTTGCCCTTGGCGAACACCTCGGCCTGCTGCGGGGTGGCCTCGTCCTTGTTCTTGGGGGCCTTGGAGTAGGAGGCGTACTTCTTGTAGATCTCCATCGCCTTGCCGACCTTGGGGTCGGAGAGGTTGGAGACCCACTTGCCGTCCTTCTTCTTCACCAGGTCGGCACCCTGGCCGATGAGCAGGCCGTCCAGGAAGTACCAGTTCTGGCCCGGCATGTAGATCGGCTCGGCGTCGGTCTTCTTGTCGATCTTCTCCAGCGCGTCGAAGAATTCCTCGCGGGTCTTGGGGGTGCCCTTGATGCCGGCCTCGGCCCAGATCTTCTTGTTGTAGATGACCGTGCGGTTGACGGCGAACCACGGCGCTGCGTACTGCTTGCCGTCGTAGACCGCGGACTTGTTGAGGGAGGGCGTCCAGTCCTTGCCCAGTCCCTTCTTCAGGTCACTGAGGTCGGCCAGTCCGCCGGTGCGGGCGTAGGCGGGGGTCTGGGTGTTGCCGACCTCGATCACGTCCGGCGGGTCGGACTCGGAGAGTGCGGTGGTGATCTTCTGCTGGATGCCGTTCCACTGCTGGACTTCCAGCTTGAGCTTGGCCCCGGTCTTCTTCTCGAAGGCGGCCTTGACGTCCTTGGTCCACTGCTTGGGCGTGGAGCCGTCCATCGCCCAGAGGGTCAGGGTCTGGCCCTTGAAGCTCTCGGGCCCGTCCTTCTTGTCGTCGTCGGACCCACAGGCCGCGACGTTCACCATCAGGGCCACGACACCGGCCGTGGCTATGAGGCCTCGTTGTCTGCGTACCACAGCATTCTCCCCTGCACACTGGAACGCTCCGCACAGCAAATCCGCAGTAGAAATCCGCAGTAGGTTGCGGACGGAGTTGGTTTAGACCAATGAGATAGAGGAGAGCTTGGCCTAGACCTTTAGGGGTGTCAACGGTGTATAAAGCTCGCTGTCGGTTCCGTTATCGGAACGACATCTGAGCTGGGGCGCCCGCCCACACCGGGGCCGTGCCACGATGTGAACCGCTACGTACACGGAGGAAGCCGGTGACGGCAGCACGACATGAGTCGGGAAGGCGGGCCATGAGCACGGACGGGGGCGGCGCTGTCGCGCCGGCCGCGGCGGACACCGAATCCGCAGGCGGCAACGGATCGACGGCCCGCACCGCGCGCGTGCCCAAGTACTACCGGCTGAAGCGGCACTTGCTGGAGATGACCGAGACCCTCCCGCCCGGTACCCCGGTGCCGCCCGAGCGGACACTCGCCAGCGAGTTCGACACCTCCCGCACCACCGTGCGGCAGGCCCTCCAGGAACTCGTCGTCGAGGGACGCCTGGAGCGCATCCAGGGCAAGGGCACCTTCGTCGCCAAGCCCAAGGTCTCCCAGGCGCTGCAACTGACCTCCTACACGGAGGACATGCGCGCCCAGGGCCTCGAACCCACCTCACAGCTGCTGGACATCGGCTACGTCACCGCCGACGACCGGCTCGCCGGACTGCTGGACATCCCCGCGGGCGGTCGCGTACTGCGTATCGAACGGCTGCGGCTGGCCAGCGGCGAGCCCATGGCGATCGAGACCACCCATCTGTCCCAGAAGCGGTTCCCCGCGCTGCGCCGCAGCCTGGTCAAGTACGCCTCCCTCTACACCGCGCTCGCCGAGGTCTACGACATCCACCTGGCCGAGGCCGAGGAGACGATCGAGACCTCGCTGGCCACTCCGCGCGAGGCCGGGCTGCTGGGCACCGATGTGGGACTGCCGATGCTGATGCTCTCCCGGCACTCCCGCGACACCGCCGGGGAGCCCGTCGAATGGGTGCGCTCGGTCTACCGCGGCGACCGCTACAAATTCGTGGCCACCCTCCAGCGCCCCACGAACTGACGGCACCGGCTCCCCTCAGGCCGCCTTTCGACGCGCGGGGCCCGGCCGCAGATCACGTTTGCCCCGTCCCGAGGTATGGCGCTGATCAGGCGGTTGTTCTACGGTCGGCCTGCCGTCATGGCATGCCCGCCACCTCGGATGGTGCGCGGGTGAGGTCGAGGAGGGACGCGCGTGCGCAGCACTGCACAACCAGCCGGCAAGCTCAGCCCACGGTCCATAGCGATCTGGACCACCGTCGCGCTGATCGGCGCGGCGGGCTGGGCGATGCTGGCGCTCGCCCGCGGCGAGGAGATCTCCGCCGCCTGGATGGTGGCGGCCGCACTCGGCTCGTACGCCATCGGCTACCGCTTCTACGCGCGCTTCATCGCCACCCGTGTGCTCCGCGTCGACAAGACCCGGGCCACGCCCGCCGAGCGGCTCGACAACGGCATCGACTTCCACCCCACCGACCGGCGGGTGCTGCTCGGCCACCACTTCGCCGCCATCGCGGGCGCCGGACCGCTGGTCGGGCCGGTGCTGGCGGCCCAGATGGGATATCTGCCGGGCACCATCTGGATCGTCGTCGGCGTGATCCTCGCGGGCGCCGTGCAGGACATGGTGACGCTCTTCTTCTCCATGCGGCGGGACGGCAAGTCCCTGGGGCAGATGGCACGCGAGGAGATCGGTCCGATCGGTGGCGCCGCCGCGCTGCTGGCCGTCCTCGCCATCATGATCATCCTGCTGGCCGTGCTGGCCCTCGTCGTCGTCAACGCGCTGGCCGAGTCGCCCTGGGGCACCTTCTCGATCGGTATGACCATCCCGATCGCCCTGTTCATGGGCTTCTATCTGCGGGTGCTGCGGCCCGGGCGGGTCACCGAGGTCTCCCTCATCGGTATCGCGCTGCTGCTGCTCGCCCTGGTCTCCGGCCGGTGGGTCGCCGAGTCCTCCTGGGCCGACACCTTCACCCTGGCGCCCAGCACGCTGGTCATCTGGATCCTGGTCTACAGCTTCGTCGCCTCCATCCTTCCGGTGTGGATGCTGCTGGCACCCCGCGACTATCTGTCGACCTTCATGAAGATCGGCACCATCGGACTGCTGGCCGTCGGCGTCGTGGTGACGCTGCCGACGATGAAGATGGAGGGCATCACCGACTTCGCGGGCGGCGGCGACGGGCCGGTCTTCGCGGGCTCGCTCTTCCCGTTCGTCTTCATCACCATCGCCTGCGGCGCTCTGTCCGGGTTCCACGCGCTGATCTCCTCGGGCACCACGCCGAAGATGATCCAGAAGGAGACCCAGGTCCGGATGATCGGCTACGGCTCCATGCTGATGGAGTCGTTCGTCGCCATCATGGCCATGGTCGCCGCCAGCATCATCGACCCCGGGCTCTACTTCGCGATGAACGCGCCGGCCGGTGTGATCGGGGACAACGTGCAGGCCGCCTCGGAGGCGGTACGGAACTTCGGCTACAGCATCAGCCCCGAGCAACTCGCGGCGGCGGCCAAGGCCGTCGAGGAGCACTCGCTGCTCTCCCGAACGGGCGGTGCACCGACCCTGGCCATCGGTGTCTCCAACATCTTCTCGGAGGTCATCGGCGGCGCCGGGATGAAGGCGTTCTGGTACCACTTCGCCATCATGTTCGAGGCGCTGTTCATCCTGACGGCGCTGGACGCCGGCACCCGCGTGGGCCGCTTCATGCTCCAGGACATGCTGGGCAACGTCTACAAGCCGTTCCGCCGGGTGAGCTGGTGGCCCGGACTGCTGCTCTCCAGCGCCGTCGTCGTCGCGCTGTGGGGCTACTTCCTGTGGGTCGGCGTCCACGAGCCGCTGGGCGGGATCAACCAGCTCTTCCCGCTCTTCGGTATCGCCAACCAGCTGCTGGCCGCCGTCGCCCTCGCCGTCTGTACGACACTGCTGGTCAAGTCCGGGCGGCTGAAGTGGGCCTGGGTGACGGCCGTACCGCTGGTGTGGGACGCGGTCGTGACGCTGACCGCCAGTTGGCAGAAGGTCTTCTCCAGCGACCCGAAGGTCGGCTTCTTCCAGCAGCGCGCCGACTACCAGGAGGCCATCGACCAGGGCAAGGTCATCGCACCGGCCAAGAACATGGACGACATGCACACCGTCGTCACCAACTCCACGGTGGACGGCGTCCTGTCGGCCCTGTTCGCGATCCTCGTCATCGTCGTCCTGGCCGACGCCGCCCGCACCTGTGTACGCGCCGTGCGCAACCCGGAGGGCGCGCGGATGCACGAGGCGCCCTACGAGAAGTCGAAGCTGGTCGAGCCCGCCGGACTGATCGCCACCAAGGAGGAGAAGGCGGAGAAGGCCGAGCACGAGGCCGCACTGGTCGCCGCCGGACAGCGCGGCGGCGAGCCCGGAGGCGACTCCCGATGAGCGGCCCGCGGGACGTGCGGACCACGAACCCCGTGCTGCGGGCCGGTCGCTGGCTGCGCTGGTACGTACGCGAGTTCACCGACGAGAGCGCCTACGAGCGGTACGTGGCGCATGTACGGCAGCACCAGGGCCCCGACGCGGAGATCCCCAGCAGGAAGGAGTTCGAGCGCCGCCGCACGGACGCCCGCGAGGGCGACCCGCGCGAGGGCTTCCGCTGCTGCTGAGCGACGCCCGGTCGGCCGCCCGGGTCGGCCCCGTAGGGTCGGCCGCCGGGCCCGCCGACGGGGTACGGAGTTGTCAGTGGGGTGCCGCATCATGACGGCCATGGACATCACCGTGAGAACCGCCCGGCCCGAGGAGTACGCCGAGGCCGGGGAGCTGGTCGCCCGCGCCTATCTCGACGGCGGGCTGCTGGACTTCGGCGACTCCGACCCGTATCTGCAGACGCTCCGCGACGCGGCCGGCCGTGCCGCCCACACGGACCTGCTCGTGGCCGAGGACCACGCGGGGGCGCTGCTGGGCACCGTCACCTTCGTCGGTGAGGCAGGGCCCTACGCCGAGCGCGCCCGGGAGAGCGAGGGCGAGTTGAGGATGCTCGGCGTGCGGGAGTCCGCCCGCGGTCGCGGGGTGGGTGAAGCCCTGGTGCGGGCCTGTATGACACGGGCCCGCGCCCTGGGGCTGAGCGGCCTGGTGCTGTCCACCCAGCCGACGATGCACGCGGCCCACCGCCTCTACGAGCGGCTGGGGTTCGTCCGCACACCCGACCGCGACTGGCAGCCCCTACCGGAGATCACCCTCTGGACCTACGCACTCGCCTTGTAGCCGCCGCCACAACATATGGGGTCCCCTCCCGGGCGGGCCACAACATGTATGCTCGCTCACGGCCGTCGCCCCTGACGCAGGGGAATCCGGTGCAACTCCGGAACTGTCCCGCAACGGTGAGGGGGCGCGCGTAAGCGTGCCCGCGAGTCCGATCACCTGCCGGTGGCGGCATCGACGAACGTCCGGGTCTCGTGGGTTGGACCGGCGGGCGGAGCGCGCCGTGCCCTGTGGAGGGTGCGGTGTGCGCTCCCTCCTTCCGTGCTGCCCGCGGACAGTCAGCACCGAGGGAGAGCACCGCGTGACCGTCACCACCGCCCCCACCCTTCCGGCCCCCGCCCCCGCAGAGTCCGCCCCCGCCGGGTCCGCCTCACCGGAGCGGGGCGACCGCGAGGACCCACCCACCGCAGCCCTCCGCGACACCCTCGCCGCGCTCACAGCCGATCTGGCGGACGCGGACCCGGCGCCGGTACTGGCAGCGGCGCTGCGCGGACGGCGACCGGACGCGCAGCCCGACGAGTTGCGCTCCCTCGCCATCGAGGCGGCGGCGGGGTCCATCAGCGAGGAGCCGTCCTACTCACGACTCGCGGCGCGGCTGCTGACCCGCACGATCCGGGACGAGGCGGCGGCCGAGGGCGTCACTTCCTTCTCCACCTCGGTGGCGCTCGGGCACGCCCAGGGCC